>CANRLB010000046.1 GCA_947631365.1 uncultured Bacilli bacterium
TGGAAATTCTTTTATTATTATATTTTTCTAATAAATCTTCTTTACTATTTAAATCAATTTCTATTACTTTTTTCATACTTTTTCCTTTTCTGATTAATTATTAACAATATAACTAATTTGTTCACTAAATAATTTTATTAACTCTTCTTCTTTCATTAACTCAATTAATTTCACTCCAGCAATAGTATTTATTGCTTTACCAAATTTAGTTCTATTTTCTTCAGTCTTTAATTTTTGCGAATTAGGTGTATCTCTTAAAGCAATTAAAGCACATTTAAATACTTTTCTACTTTTGCTTATTTTTCTTTCAATAATTTGATTAAATGGATCAGCAAAATCAAATGCAACTTTTGTAAGTTCATAAGGATCTTCTAAATCAGGATTATAAGAACATTCTGCTCGCCACCATAATCTTACTAAAGATTGTCTAGAAAAAACGGTACTATTATCTTTAAAAAACCAATTTTCTTTAATTCTATTTTCATTAGATGGTGGCCATCTTTTTTGGACATATTGCCAATATTTAGTATGAGTTAAATAAGCCCAGAACCTTTCATCTGCTAAATATCTTAAATGGATAGTACGAGAATTTATAAATTTATGTAGAGTTACCGCATTATGATAATCTTGTAACCATAATAGTTCTTCTTCTTTAGGTTTAACATATAAATCAGGAAGTTCTACCATTTTATCTAAAGAAACCCTATATTGTCTACCTTTAAATTGTTCTTCAATAAATGGCTCTTTTTTTTGATATTTTTCAATTGTTATAGTTCTCTTTAATTCATCTAAAGCTTTATCTGTTAATAAATATAAATTTTCCATCTTTAATCCTCCATTCCTGATTCATAAATATCTAAAGCGTCTTTATATAATTCACCCAAAGCATAATTAGCAAATTTATATACTTTGGAAATATCATAATTTTCTTCAATAAATATTTCATCAGCTGGTTGTTTTAAATTTTTTTCTACTTTTCCTGCTAAAGTTCGACACCATTTTTTCTCTTTATAGTTCTCATAAGACATAAACATTTCTGTATAAGCCGTAATTATTGCAGGTTCAACAATTGTAAAAAACATTAATCTTTTTATATATTGATCTTTTTTATATAAAGAAACAAATTTGTTATGAATATTATTATTCATTAATATCTGAATTAATTCTCCATCTAAAGACACACTAAAAGGTTGATCTTTTAAAACATTTTCCGTATCCTTTATTAAATTAAATATACTACCAATTCTTTTATCTTCTGGTAACTTTATATCTATACCATTACTAAACCCAATAATATCACCACGCTCGTATAATATTTCATCATCTAAAATTCCATATATACTATTTAACATTTGCTTATCCGTAATTTTAAAATCAACTGCACAATAAAGAATTGCTAACATTTCTATAGATTCATTTGTGGAATACTTATATAAATCTATTGTTTTTTCAGTAATACTATTAATATTTAAAACGCTTAATTCTCTTTGTGTTTTTTGTTCTAAATGCAATATTATATAAACTTTTTCTTCGGTAATTAATTTATTTAAAAAATCATTTTTTAAAATAGTATTAATTTTTAAGGTCAAAGTTTGTTCTTCTTTATCATAAACTTGATCTTCAATTTGAATAGAAAATTTATTATTAACATAATCATCTGTTAACTCTGATAAAATAGGTTTTGGATAACAAGTATTTTTTAAATTAATTTTCATCTTCTTCACCTCTAACTGTATAAATATTTATACGATATTTAGCTATGAATTTTCTATCAAAGTCAATTTTAATTAAATTTGTTGTATTATTATAAATATCGACAATTTTATTTTTAATAATATTCAGTTCTTTATTATTTACTAAATCCACAGCATTAATAATAGTAGGAATATAATCAGATATTAAGTTATCTTCACCAATACTCTCAATTTCCAAATTAAAAGTATCCTGATCAAAATCGTCTAAAGAAAAAGCAACTTTTATAGATTTATCATTTGTAGTAATTTTAGGATAAACTTTAAATTTGGTATGATAGTCATAAATCAAACCACTTTTATCAACACCAGGAATTGTACTACTTTTTGGTTTTGGTGCATTTTTATTTTTACTATGTTCATTTTTGCCTTCAAAAACTGTACTATCTTCTTCACCATTAGCGGTATTTCCAGTTACCATTGGATTTAAAAAATTTGACTTATTATCATAACTTACAATTTCTATATCTGGTACTTTAACTACACTCTCTTCACTCTCTGTATCATCCAGTTGAATATATTCTTCCATACCATCTAAATAATCATTTTCTACAATATTTATTTTAGTGTAATCTTCTATCTTTTTTCTAATCCATAAAATAATTTGATTATATCTTTTAGAAGCAAGTGCTTTTTCATTTTTATCATTTATTCGAACTTCTGGATCAAAATAATCATGAGTAGGATTTTCAATTTTTTTTAAGAAATTATCAACATCATTATCACCGGGGAAAAAGATAGCACTAAAATTTTGTTGCGCTGTTCTTACATTATAGTCAAATATTTTCATCCCTTTTGCACGAAACATTGCTACATATTTACCAATAATATCATTACCTTTGGCAATAATTAATTTTAATTTACCTGCCCCCATTACATCTTCACAATATTCTTTTACATCAAAAAGTCCTGTATAAACACTTAAATATTGTTTTATAAAACCATACTTTATATTTGAATTAGTATATTCAATTGGCTTATCACAATATTTATTTATAATATTCCATAAATTATTTTTACTTACTTCTTCATCAAAAACTGTAATTTGTAACTTATCATCATTTAATAAAACAAAGAAATTTTCAACAATAGATTGAATTATTTCTCTTTTAACCTGTTCTTTATCAAATTCAACGCCAAAAATGATAACATCTGTTCCTTGTTCATCTCTTAAGAATAATTTATTTAACCTCTCTTTACTTTCATTATAATCCAAAGCACTTAACCTATTATTAACATCATTTTTAGCATAATAAATTTTTCGATCAATTTTAGCATTGTTTACATATGATGTAAATAATTTGGCTACTCCTTCAACAGCATATTTTTGATATTTATCTTTAGTTACATAAAATACAGTATTTAAAGAAGAAAGAGCAAAAGGAGCATTTTTTCCTGTACCAAAACTACCTGTTGAATTTTCACTTTGCTTTTGGGAATTTCCTTCATCATATATTAAAGCATTCCATTGACTACTAACATCACTATTATTTTTTTCACTTCCAATAACACCATCAGTATTATAATCTGATATTTTAAGAACCCTTATTTTATCAGAATTTAAAATTTTTATAGCATTTTCGGTAAATTTTTTGCATCTTTCTGGTAAGTCTTTAATTGCTAAAGTTCCATTTAAATGTCTTAAAATATTTTCTTTATCAGGGAAAATATTACTACTAATATCATCTAAAGTCATTTTCATAATAAGTTTTTCCTTATCATTACTTAAAGAGTCATTTGAATTTTGAATTAATTCTCTTGCTAAAAAAGCCCATTTGCCTGATTTAAATATTTCTGTGCTACCATCAATAAAAACATTTCCTACTGTTGAACTTTCTGTTAATTGCCATCCAATACTATTCATATAATCTACCTCCTAAATAGTTAACTCAGTTGTTTCCGAATATTCTTCTATATTTTCTTGCCTTTTCTTTCTTTTTAAAATAATTTTTTCGATATCACGATTAACAATATAATCTTCTTCTAATATATTTCTAAAAAAGTAATATATATTATCATTAGAATTAACATTATTATCTATTAAAATATTAATATTTAAACTTAATAAGTAATTTGTTGCCTCTCTAAAAGAAATTGCTACATTTTTATCTATATAATTTTTAAATTTATTTAAAAGAACTTCATCTATTTTTATCAAACTTTTTAAATATAACTCATTATTACCCCAGACGATAATATCATTAAAATTTATTGGTAAATTAGCATATACTGCTTCCGAAATTGAATATTTAATCATTAAATCCATTTTGTTTATTGGCTTTTTAGATGATTTTATATCTCTTATAACAACACAACCCCAACTGTCTAAATTTGGCTCACTACTTATAACAGCACTAACACCATGAAAAAATAACCTTCCGTTAAGCTTATCTTTTAAATATCTATACAGAATAAATTCATTATTAATATTATGCCGTAATAATTCATCACCATATTTGACAAATAAATCACGCGTATTAATTATTTTTTTACTTTTAACATAATTTTCAATACTATAAAGCATATCTTGAGATAAAGGAATTACTTTATCAAAAGCTGAATAAGTACCACTGTCAACTCTTACTCCAGCATCATTTATAATAGCCTCTAAAGCTCTACCTTTTTCAAATTTTTCACCAAATAGCATATTAGCGACCTTAATAAGATCATTTAAATCTTGATCATTAGATAGAGAAACTGATTTTCTTAAATATCGCATTGCATATTTTATATACATTCTCTTGTTTAATTTTTTAAAAACATAATTATTATTAACTCCTAAATTTAAATAATCAATTGATTTATAAAAAAGATCATTTTTGTCTATATTAGGAATTTCTAAAAAGCCATTATATTCTAATTCATTACTCTTTTCAGTAAGCAAATTATTTAATTTGTTAATAACAATAGTAGGTAAATAATAATTTTTAGCAAAAATAAAATTATGTTCAAATAAAGTATCTAAATGCAATAATAATGCCGTAAAATCATCTAAATTATCAATATAATAAATTTGATGATTATCTAAAAATCTAAATGGTAATGTTAAATATTTTCTTTTTATTTTACTTATTGCCTTACTTTCTAATTGTCTTATTCTCTCACGTGTAAGTCCAAAATATTGGCCTAACTCTTCTAAAGTAGAATAATCTCTTTTAGCAAGTATTTTAATTTGTTTGTCATTTAATGAAATATTATCTAAAATGTAACTTTTAAAATTGGGAATTTCAAAAAAACTTAACCAATAAAAATATAATTTTATATGTATCTTTTCTACTTTAGTAAAACTGGTAAAATTAATCATTGCATATTTAATTATCTTTCCTATATTAACATAATCTTTTTCATTATATATTGCTAATTTAAATGGAAGATAAACATATAAGTTACCAATCCCTTTAGTTATTTTTATTTTTAAAGGATTAAAGACAATATTATAAAAATAATTATATAAGCATTCATATTCATATTTAAAATTACTAGGTAGTTCTTGTTTCTTTTCTAATAAATCTAGTATATTAAAAATATTAATTGTCTTTAAATATTCACATAAATTATAACTAATATTTAATTCACTTAATAAGGTATTACCACTAAAAGTTGATAAATATTGGATGGGATAATGAACTTTATAGCTATTATTTTTTAAAGATGTTTCTAGTAAATTATTATAATTATTTTTAATATACGATAAAATTTCATTAACTGTTTTGCTGCCAGAATTTCTAGTATTAGTTAAAGTATCTTCAGTTAATAATAACAATTTATCAACACTATCAACTGAAAGAGCTTTTAAAACATTTTTAGATCTTTCAGATAGTGGAAGAGAATTTATAAAGTCTGGCTCTTTTTTGCAAAAATGTTTGACAATGAATTCTTGGGTGTATAAACCTTTATCAATTAATTCTAAAATTTTATTGTTTATTTCCATTTGAGTCTTCTTACCACAAAATTTAATTTTTTTTGTATTAACTTGAGCCATCTCTTCAATTGTATTAACACCAGCATTTTTTAAACAATTATAAGCTCTTACTGATAAACCTATATCTTCAATTAATTTCATAATCTAAATTCATTTCTATTTTTGCTGGCAAATTTTACTTCTAAATTATTTATAGATTTTTTTAATGTTTTTATTATTTTTTCCACATCTTCTTTAGTGTATTCATAATTGCATCTATTAGCTAAATTCCCTATAAGATTAATTTCTTTTAAAGTATAATTTACTCGGTTTTCAGCTAATCGTATAAATTTATCTCTTTTATTTTCTTTCACTACTTTCACCACTTGAATCTAATTATACAATATATTTGCTATATTTGTCAAATATTTATACAATATATTTGCTATATTGTATAAATGCTTATAAAAAAAGATATATTAAAATATCTAATTTTTTATAATTTTTTCTACTGCTAGTCCAATGGCTTTTCCTAAATTACAAGGGACAGCATTACCTATTTGAGTCAATTGCCATTTTTTTGAACCTTCAAAAATAAAATCATCAGGAAAAGATTGCAATCTTGCTAGTTCTCTTGCTGTAAGTACTCTTGGTAATTTAGGATGTATATTTACAGCTCCATGATTTTCTTTTACTGTACAAGATGGTTTTTCCCAAGGACTCTTTTTCCAAGAATCAGAATAATTATTATATAAGCTTTCTCCTTCTTTAACAGCTAATAATTTTTTTTGCATTTCCTTTGAATGAGAGGTAGGTACATGATTAAAATGAATATTTGGTTTCATTTCAATTAAATCCTCAATAGCATTTTTTGTTGTAATATACTTATCTGGCTCAAGAATGGGTTTAGGATGATAATTTTCCTTTCCAATTCTATTGCCTATAAATATAACTCTTTTCCTTATTTGTGGTGTATAATAATCAGCAGCATTTAATATGGTAACATTCATTTTATAACCTATTGATTCAAAATCATTAATAATTTTTTCTTCTACTTTGCCACCAAGCATAGATCTTAATCCTGGAACATTTTCCATTACTATTACTTCAGGTTTTAAATGGTCAACAATCTCTAACATATCTTTATATAAAGTATTTCTTTTATCATTTACTATTCGATTCCCATCCATACTAAATCCTTGGCATGGAAATCCTCCAACTATTAAATCAATTTTTTTATCTTTAACACTTTCATAAAGATGATTTTTTACATTTTCATCTCTTATATCCCGGCTTTCCACATTTTCTTTAAAGCCTTTTGCATCAATAAAATTACGTTTATATGTTGCGACAGCTTGATCCATAATTTCAACACTACCAATTGGAGTCCAACCTGCCATTACCAAGCCACAAGACAAACCGCCTGCACCTGAAAATAAATCTATAAAATTTAAGCCGTTTCTTTCATTTTTGTTTTTCCAACCATCACGATTCCAATCATTAGATACATCAATATAGTTAACTTTTTTTGATTCCTTGTTGCAATAATTAACATCATCAAAAATCGAATTTAATTGTTTATCATTTTTATAATTTGAAAACCAATAATTAAAATCATCTTCAGATATCAGATATCTATTACTTAGTTTACTAGCTCTTAAATTTCCTGCTGCAATTTGTCTTCTTATCGTTTTAATACTTTTATTACTTTTATTAGCAACTTCTTCAACAGTTAATACACTCATAATAGCTTATGTCCACTTCCCATGACTATTATACATGGAAAGTGGACATTAAGTCAAGATAATTTTTTTATTTTTAAATTTTTACTTATTACTTATTATATCTAAATTTAAAATTTGCCAATAGCTATACCATTTTTATATGTAAACATAAAAATTTAAAATATATGTAAAAAATTGTATCAATTATGATAACAATCTTTATTGAATTAACTTGGCAAAATTAAAGTTTGACCAATTGATAAGGTATTACTCTTTAAATTATTTAAACTTTTTATTTTATCTACTGTCGTATTATATGTTCTTGCTATACTATATAAAGTATCACCTTTTTTAACTGTATAAGTAAGTTCACTAGATCCTTCTGTTGGTATTTTTAATACTTGACCGATTGATAAAGTATTACTTGTTAAATTATTTAGTTTTTTTATTTCATCTACTGTGGTATTAAATCTTCTTGCAATAGCATATAAACTATCACCTTTAACTACTACATAAGTATTTTCACTCATTTGTGGTGTACTTTTAACAATTAATCTTTGACCAATAGACAATGTATTACTTGTTAAATTGTTTAGTTTTTTAAGTTCATCAACAGATAAATTATATTTACGAGCTATACTATATAAAGTATCTCCACTTTTTACTATATATACTTCTTCCTCAACAGTTGTAGTATCACTTTCAGGTATTTTTAGAAGCTCTCCAATAGATAATGAATTAGTAGTAAGATTATTTGCTTTCTTTAATTCATCTACTGTTGTATTAAATCTTCTTGCTAGACTCCATAATGTATCACCACTTTGAACACGATAGTAGCCTTCCATATCTTCAGGTGTATAAGGGACACCAATATACTCTGCAATGGCTTTGACAACGGCTTCCGCTAATTGTTCCCAATTATTTTTAAGCTGACTTACATCATCACCAGTTGAATCAGCAAAACCATATTCAACAATCACTGATTCGTTATTAGGAGTATCTCTTAAAATATAATAATAATCTTTAGCAGGATTACTAGGAAGTCTTCTTTGATAATATTTTCTTACATTTTGGCCAGATTTTTCTAATTCTGATGCTATTCTTTTAGATAAAGCATCACTATTACGAAGGGCATAGATTACTTCGGCACCATCACCACCGCCAGCATTAATATGGTTGGATACTAAAATAACATCATTACCATTTCCGTAAAAACTTTGAGCTTTCTTAGGTCTAGCATTAGAATCTAATGATTCATCACCAGTTCTAGTTAAAGCACTATCAATTCCCAGTTCATCAAATCTTTTTTTCATATATTGACTTATCTTTAATGTATAGTCTTTTTCTGTTATACCATTACCACTAGTGCCAGGATCTGACCCACCGTGACCTGGATCAATAACTACCTTTTTAGTTGCTCTTTCATCCATAGTTTTATCACCTATTATAAGGTATGAAAAGTTATTAATTTAGTGAATT
>CANRLB010000047.1 GCA_947631365.1 uncultured Bacilli bacterium
TGTAAAATTTGACAAAAAAATAACCATTTTATAATGGCTTGCGAAGATTTCTTAATTTAAAACTGATAAATTTCCGATTCTTTCATCTTCACCTTTTTTATTTGATAACCATTTAATAAATTTTTCATCTAAAACTTTTTTCATAAATATCATTTATAATATACAATAAAAACTTTACAAAAACAATTCTAATTGTTAAAATTATATAATAAGGAGTATATAATATGAGTAATGAATTATTCATTAAACAATATCAAAAAATTTATCCTTCTTTAAAATATTTTATTATTTTAAATGATCGTTTAATTTTAAAATTACAAACTACTTATGTAATTCCTTTTACTCATATTAATTTATCTCATTTAAATCCCCAAATTTTTTCTTTAAACCCTATTGAATTATTTCAATCTTTATATATTTTAGAACTATTTTATCATCCAACTTTAGAACCCAAAGAAATTGATTTCATAACTAAGTATGTTAATAAATATGTTGAACTTAATAACTTGGTTTTATCCAATCAAAGTGAAGAAGCTAATCGAGTTAATGCTTTAAGTATTCCTATTTATATATCTTATAATGATAATTTTATTAATACTCCTTGCGCAACCCTTATTAATGATATTTGTAATAAAAATGTTTCAGAAATAGAACACGGTGAAGGAAAAGGCATGCGTTTAGTTTTAAAAAATCCTAACTATGAAGGAGAACAAGAGGAAGAAGAATATTATAATTTCTTAGAAAAAGCTGGTTTTAGCACTTTCTTGCTTATTGCGGTCACCGTTATAATTACATTCTTGTATATTACTTCTTATATCTTAAATGGTTAATTTGACAAATTAATAATAATATAGTAAAATAGTCCCTTGAAATGAGGGGTTTTATGTTTGGTGATAAATTAATTATTGGTACAAAAACTTTTACCATAGATTCTAAAAATCGTTTGGCAATGCCAGCTTTTACAAATGCTTGCCCAAATGATTTATTAGTATTGGAATTAAAAAAAGAAGAACAAAAAACACTTTTAAGATTTTCTTTATACAAAGATTATTTAAATTTAGCAAAGTTGCTAAGTGAAAAGAGAAAAGAAGCCAGTTCAATTGAAGAATTTGAAAAATTAAGTCAAGAAATTGAAGTTATCTGTCAAAAATTAGCTTGCTGTGGTTATTTAGATACTCAAAGAAGATTTACTATACCTAGCAACATATTAAATGAAGCAGAGCTTACCTCTGGAGATGAAGTCTTAATAAAAGGAGCAGGTACTTCCGTTTTAGCTAGAAAAAAATAGTTAATCTATTTTTTTAATTTTTTAACTGGATTATCACCAAGCAAGAAATAATTTCTATTTTCTATCTTTTGAAAAACCACTTTACCATTTTCATTAACTGGGGCTTTAATACCTACATAACCTATTTTCCCCGTAAGCGTATTTAAGAATTTAGAATCATTTTCACATAACATATGAATAAAATTTTCAATTAGAAAAAATTTATTATAATATAAAACCCGTTTTCTTATTTAAGAAACGGGTTAATTTACCTATTTAATTTTATTTTCCACAATAAGTTTTATCGCGGTTTTTTGTTCACCATTAATTGTTATATCATTAAAAGCTGGTATAACAACAAGATTATCACCCGTCGGGGCAACAAAACCACGACAGATTGCTATTGCTTTAATAGCTTGATTTAACGATCCAGCTCCAATTGTTTGAAGTTCAACACTACCTTTCTCACGATAAATGTTTGCAATAGCACCCGCTACTTTACTAGGATTTGATTTACTAGATACTTTTAAAATTTCCATAATATATTCCTCTCTGTCTAGTTAAATATATGATGGAAATCTTTAAAAATGCTTATTATTTTTTCTTTTTAGTTTTTTCTTTTTCTTCTATATTATTATTACTTATAATAAATGCCACTAAAGGATCCATTAAATCTAAAATACCATTAATTAAGAAGAAAAATCCTAATACAAGAATTTGAACATCACCAGTATAATATAAATTTAAAGTTGTTATAATACCAGTAATTAAAAATAAAACTAAATTAACAACATTTAAAAGCCATATTTTATTTTTACGATCATGATAATAATCACTTTCTTTTAACTTAGTTAAACTCATTAGAATTACCCAAATAAATAAAAGTAATGCTAAATTCCAAGGCTCAGTAATATCTAAAAAGAACATTAAGATTAAAACTAAGAGTGATGAAAAAGAAGTACTAAATCCAGAATATTCTTTAAAACTTAATATTAAAATATTTTTTATTAAGTGAATAATTCCATATAAGGAAATTGTTAAAATAAAAACTGCTTTAATATTTATGACACCAAAAAGGGGAAGAATTGTCATTATTCCACCAATTAAAACAAGTAACCAACCTGTGATAAATTCTACTAAAGTTCTTCGATTCATTTTAAATCACATCCTATTAAAATTATAATTTATTTAAATTAATTTTTCAATCTGTTTTAACACTTCCAAAACGACGATCTTTTTTTTGATAAAAGAGAATTGCTTTATCTAAATCTTTTTCTTTAAAATCAGGAAAATAAAGATTACTAAAATATATTTCTGCATAATACATTTGATATAACATAAAATTACTTAATCTTTTTTCTTTCCCTGTTCTAATTAATAAATCAAGGGGAGGTAAATCTTGATATAAATATTTATAAAAACTCTCTCTTGTAATATCTTCTTTTTTAATTAATCCCTGATTTAAATCATGAGCTAGTTTAATTGAAGCATCTACTATTTCTTCTTCTCCCCCGTAATTAAGGCAAATATTTAAAACACAATCTGTATTATTTTGCGTTCTTAAAATAATATTATCCATAGCCTCAATTACATCTTTTCTTAAATTATTACGTCTTCCACTAAAAACAACTTTGATATTATCTTTACAAACTTTTTCTAATTTATTATTAAAGTAATAAATTAATAAATCCATTAAATAATTAACTTCTTCTTCACTTCTTTTAAAATTATCAGTTGAAAAAGCATAAACAGATAAATATTTAATTCCTAAATTTTTAGCATGTAAAGCAATTTTTTCTAAAGTTTTGCCACCCTTTTTGTGACCTTCACTTCTTTTTAGTCCTCTTTTAATTGCCCATCTACCATTTCCATCCATTATAATTCCAATATGTTTAGGTAAGTTCATTAAAATCTCCTATCTAAAAAAGTGGTATTACCCACTTATTTAATTAAATTAATTGTAAATAATATATATAAACAAGTTTTATATCTTACTTTAAATATTAATGTTTCATAAATTGAAACTGCTAAATCACAAGCACAAACAATGTAACCATCTTTATTCTTAGGTTTATATAATTTATGATCTACTCTTTCTCTTTTATTAATAAAAGGAAAAGTATCTTTTAATAAAGCATAATGATACATATGAGTTTCAATAATACTTTCTTCATTTTCATTAATAGTAAAATACTTTTTAGCATTTTCTACACTAACCTTTGGGTGATTTAAATATGAAATATTTTCATTCGAATTAGTATTACCATGGAAAAAATCATGTAAAAGCCCTGAGACTGCTGCATCATTATAATTACCTTTTAATAATCGCGATACTAAATAACTCAAATAAGATACTCTTTTACAATGAGCATATCTAGTTGAGCCATGATGAGTATCATTTTTAAGCGTTATATAATTTTCATTTTCTAATATATCTTTAGTTATTTCTTGATATTCTTTTTTTAATTTCATCTTTTAATACCTCTTTTTTTCTTATTAAATAATATTAAAGACTTATAAATTATATCATATATTTAATAGTAAATGCAAATTTATGAGAAAAAATTACTTTTTTCTGTAAAGTAATATGTTTTAGCATTTAAAAGCATCAATAATTATATAATTATAGTAACTATCTATTATCAAAGATATTTAACAATGCTAAACGATCCAAAAGTTAATTGGTTAAATATTCCAATAGAAGAAGTAATTAGCAATGTCATACAATACTTTAATAATCTTAATGTTGTATCTTTATAGGAAATAAAATTATTACAATTATTTTATGTACGCATATTGATAGTCAATATGCAAGTGTGTTTTCTAAATTGACAAAATAAAACTACTTTCAATTTAATTTTGAGAGTAGTTTTTATATTTAATCTCGAAAAAGTTCGAGTTTAGTATCTATCTGGTGCCGATTGGCAGAATTGAACTGCCCTCTGATGCTTACCATGCATCTGTACTACCACTGTACTAAATCGGCATAACATTATAATAACTAATAATATATTTTTTTTCAATATAAAAACAACTACTTTTTATTAAGTAATTGTTTAATTTATATTTTTTAATCAAAATAGAATGAACAGATGGCTTTACTAGAGCTTTGAATTTTAATTGTTGGTGTACCACTAGATGAATAAGAATAATGACATCCAGTAGCGGTTTGACCATTTCCAACTGTGCCACTATTACATGTGACACTGGTTCCAGAAGTACCATTTGTACATTCTACTTTGGTAGGTCCAGTTCCACTTGGAATGTCAGTTTGGCCAATATATATTCCAGTTCCACTATTTACTTTTTTATAAATTCTAATTGCAATATCAGCATTATTTTTATCTATATATTCATATATATTTCCTACTGCAGATGCAAATAAATTACCACTTGGTGCATCATCTTCATAATAATAAGCATAAACAGACTTGACGCCGATAACTAAAGCAATAACAAAAAAAGCAATAAAACCTATATAATATTTTTTATTTTTTTGAGCTAAATAATCTTTTTTCATCCTAGCCATCTACTTCCTTTTTTCTTTTCTTATGATAGATTATTCGACAATATTTTCTCTATCTAAGAAAATTATATTATGGCATTTTATTATTGTAAAGTCATTTTAAGTCAAAAAGTTAATTGAGTGTAAATAATTGACAAATATTGACTTTTAAGGAATTATATTGACATAAGATTAAATAGGGAGGGATATTTTATGCGTTTTATACCAAATGTTCCTCCCAAAGTATTTACAATAAGTGCTGAAATTATCGGTTACTTACTAATTGATGATACAACAGCAAATGAGCAAAATGCTTTAGGTAACTGGTTAATGCTTGTTGCTCAAATTTTATGTACTAATGCTTTTTATGCCCAAGTTCAAGAAGAAAGAGGTAATCCCAATATAGGGGCCAGAAGTGTTAATCAAAAGGCAAATCAAAATTCAAATACTCAGGAAGATACTTTAAAAATGTTAACCAAAATGGTTAACGCCATGAATAAAGAAATTGAACAAATAAAAAAAGATTTAAATAATTAAAATTTTCTTATTAAACTTTTTGATATTCCTAAATCTCTAGCATTTTCTTTAATATCAGCTATATTTTCAAAACCATTATTAATGGAAATAAGGAAATCTCTAGCTAAAATGTTATCTTTTATTAAAAAATAAATAGGTAAATAGTATTCACACAATTCATTATTTATATCACTTTTTTTAATATTAGATACTCTATTTGGTGAAATAAACATTCCCATTTTAATAATTGCTTGTAAATGCTCATTTAGCATTTTAAAACTTTTGTTAGTATAAAGAGGAAACACACAACTTTTTTCATCGTCAACGCTTTCATTATTATAAGTAAGACCATTTCTAAATAACATTAAAATTATTTCAAAATCAATTTGATTAATATTATTACCATATTTTTTTAAATATTCAGTAAGATCATAAAAAAGTTTTAAATATATCTCATCCTTATTTAAATTAAGAATATTATAAAATTGTTCATATAAAGCAAAAGCAAATTTACGATCCATACTTTGTAAATTATTAAGTATTTCTTTCAAATACTTGCTATTTTTTAATTCATCAGCAATTTTTAATATTTTATCTTTTCCTTCTCTAATATAATTTTCTTGTTTTTTAAATAATAAATGTTCTATATCTTTATCAAAAGGTGGATAAATTATTTCTCCATCATACCCAAAATAGAACTTGCCAAAGGAGATACCTTCTTTATCAAATCCTATAGTATCCTCACGATACTTATCAATAGTTTTTCTTTTTAAACTTCCGCTTATGTACATAAATATCACTTTTAGCTATTATACTATTTATTCGTAATTTGTAAACTAGTTAATTCATCCCATTTTAAATAAAGATTATTTAATTCATTATTAATTATATTAATATTTTCATTTATCTCTTTACTTTTTAAATAATCAGAATATACATCTTCTTTATATAATTCGTTTTTTAAATTATTCAATTCTTTTTCTTTAATATTAATTTCTTTTTCAATATTTTTAATTTCTTTATTTAAATTATTATTGTTATTATTATTTATCTTTTTATTAATTTTACTATCTTTTTTAACAATTATATTTTCTTTTCTTTGCTCATCATATTGGGAATAACCATAAGGATAATAAGTTATATTATTATTTTCAAAGACTAATAAAGAACTAGCTAATTTTTTAACAAAATAACGATCATGAGATACAAATATTAATGTCCCTGGATAATCTTTTAAAATATTTTCTAAATGTTCTTTACTTATAATATCCATATGATTAGTGGGTTCATCTAAAATTAAGACATTAGGTTTATTAAAAAGTATTTTACATAATTGTAATCTTACTTTCTCACCACCACTTAATACATTAATCTTCTTTTCAACATCATCGCCTTTAAACAAAAATGACCCCAATGCTCTTCTTGCTTCTTCATAATTAAGGCTAGGCAAATAATTTCTAAATTCCTCTAAAACTGTATTATCATTGTTTTCCATCGCTAAATTTTGATCAAAATAACCAACATTTAAATTAAGACCATATTCTACTTCCCCATTATATGGTTTTATTTTTCCATTAATAGTTTTAAGTAATGTTGATTTACCAATGCCATTTTCTCCAATAATACCAATTTTTTGGCCTCTTAAAATTTCTAAATTAATTTTACCTAAAGATTTATCATAGCCAATTTCTAAATTCTTTAAATTCATAATTATTTTACTTGGTTTTATAATTTCATTTAAACTAGTATGAAAAGTTCTTAAATCTTCACTTCTCGGTTTTTCAATTAAATCCATTTTTTCAATTTGTTTTAATTTACTTAAAGCCATGCTAGCTTTAGTTGGTTTAAATCTAAACCTTTCATAAATACCCCTTAATCTTTTAATTTCTTTTTGTTGATATTCATAATCTTTTAAAGTTTTTTCATATCTTTGCTCTTTTTCTTTTTCATAATTTGAATAATTACCTACATATTTATAAGTTTTCCCATAATCTATTTCATAAACAATATTTACAATATTATCTAAAAATAAGCGATCATGAGAAACGATAATTAAAGCTTTAGGATAATCTTTTAAATAACTTTCTAAATTCTCAATTGTTTTAATATCTAAATGATTAGTGGGTTCATCTAAAATAAGTAAATCTGGTTTAGAGAGTAATAACTTGATAAAAGCAATTTTTGTTTTTTCTCCTCCTGAAAAATCTTTTAATTTTTTATTTTTATCATTTTCAGTAAAACCAAATTTATTTAATAATACTTCATATTCTTTTTGATAAGAATATCCCCCTAAAGTTTTATAATCTTCTAAAAGATTAGTATATTCTTTGATTAAATCATTATTATTATTTTGATTCATTTCACTAACTAAATTATTAATTCTATTTTCCATAGCTATTAAATTAGCAAAAGATTTTTTTATTTCATCAATTAATGTCACATCTTCGTTAGAAAAAGCAACTTGTTCTAAATAGCCTATATTAAATTTCCCTAATTTAGTAATACTAAACTTTTCTTCGCCAACACCACTTTCAAATAATGAATTATCAATTATCGCTTTTAAAAGTGTTGTTTTACCTGCGCCATTTCGACCAACAATAGCTATTTTATCTTTATCATTAATATCTATATTAACTTCTTCTAATATGGTATTAATTCCTAAAGTAACACCAGCATTTCTAATTTTAATATTCATATTACTCACCATTTTTAACTAATTTATTTATCACGTATATTTGCTAAAAATAATGATAACATAAAAAGATATAATGAACAAGAAAGATTTTTTTATTCTATTTCTAATTTTTGCTCATATTAAAATTTCTATAATATTTTGCCATTATATTTTTTAAATTGACAAATTTAATATCAAATGCCATTGTCAAAAGAACAAATGTTTGATATAATATTAATGGATACATTTGAAATATATCAGGTGTTTTCCCTTTCAATTATCAGAAGATAAGAGAAAGGTGGTAGTTCATTATGACAAAAAGAGAGCTTTCTCAATTTATTATAATTCTGCTATTATTCTTTATAGTAATCACCTTACTATTTAGATAATAAAAACATCTGATTTCAACAATCGTTGATTTCAGATGAACCCATAAGAGATAACGTCTGATTCACTCAATCAAATGTATCCTTTTTATTTTATGCAAGTTTCCTTGGCATATTCATAATAACATAAAAAAGAACTTTTTGCAAGTTCTCTATTTTTTACTCAAATTTTCCGAGTTTCATACCTATCTGGTGGCTCCAGCGGGATATATACTTATAGTTTAAATTATAACAATAAGTATTAAATTCCCATTTTTAGAGCCATCTTTTTTTATTTTTGCATATTTATTATTAGTTTTCAACATAGAATTTTTAAATTTTTAAGACGTAAATAAGACGTTAATTTGCGTAATATTTAAAACAACTTTTTAAATCTTTATCTAATTC
>CANRLB010000048.1 GCA_947631365.1 uncultured Bacilli bacterium
TTTAACTTGTTCTTTTAATTCATTTATTTTATTTAAATATTTATCATATTCTTCTTTTCCAAGTACACGGTAAAACTTAAATGGGCAATTACCTTGCTCTAATTCAAAATAAAATGAATCACTTATATTATTAATATTAACAACTTCAATAACATTATTTTTTTTATTAATGACTAAATAATAATTATGGTTAATTTCATTAATTAATATAGTCATAGGTACAAAATCATTTATATCTTTACCAGTCGGCATTAAATTTTTTTTGTTTATTTTCTTTCTTTCAATATTTCTTTTATCAACAGGTAAATGAAATATTTTCTTATTGTATTCTATTTCATTTTTTGATGCATATCTTTTTATTTTATAACCATTAGCTATAAGTTTCTCTTTTTCAATAACTATAGTAGCAAAAAACGTTTTATATATCCCATTATTAATAATAACATCAGCCATTTTAGGCTTCATTACTTCATTGGAGTAAATTTGAAAACAATAATAATATGCTTCATCTTCCTTATATATATAATACATTCTTTCTTTATAATTAATAAGTGTTCCAATACAAAGAGTTGTTTTACATTCATTATTGCTTTTATTGCTATTAGCCAAATACTTTTCTTTAAATTCCTTTATTAATTCTATTTCTCCAGTATTAAAAGTATCTACTAAATCGTATTCATCTTTAATTTTAATTTTTTCAATTTCTTTAAAAATAAAACTATAATAATTATTATTAATTAAAATATTGGCATTTCTTTTTGAATATTTTCTTAATCTATGAAGATAAAGATATTTTTCATCCATTAAATAAATATAATACCTATAATTATTATAAACAATTACATCTCCGACACCAATTTTATATTTTAAATCCTTAGCCTTTATATTAGGCTTCATTTTAAAATTACTATTAATTAGAATATATAATTGTTTTTTTAATTGATTTAAATCATAATCACACAAATGTCCAATAGTTTCCACAAATTGAATTCCTTTTAATTCATATACTTTTAAACAATTAATAAATGTATTTTTACCTAATTCATAATTAAGTCTTCCAAGTGGATAATAAGGCATTTTCCATTCTATTTCTTGATGTGGATTACTTGTACATTGTAATGCCAAAACTTTACTTTTTTCTTTCTTAATAATTACATAAGGACTTTCTTGATGTCCATATTTAATGCCTTGCTTTTCTTTATCATTTTTATATCTTCTTGCCCATATTATATCTCCAACTTTTAAAAATGATAGATCGTTGTTTTTTACTTCAATAATTTTTTTAAAAAATTCTACTATGCTCATAATACCCCCTACAATTATTACTAATATAGCATACATTTGTTTGACAATCAAGATAATTTCTCAATTTTTTAAAAATTTTTTCTTACAAATCATAGATTAAAAGTTTATTAAAGATGATAATATTTCATAGATTTATTATATTCTTCATCGACTGCTTTTATAAAATTGTTGCCTAAATTTATACTAAAATTCATTAATAGCCCATCATAAATCAAAACGTTTTTAAAAGGAATAATAGATGTTATAACAGGTAATGGTAAATCATCATATGAAATAATATTATCTAAATTATCATTTATTCCTTTAATCATATATGCTTTATCTAAGCATAAAACTCCTGTATAATCTTTTTCAAATCGAACAATCATTACTAAGCTTCTAAACCCCTTTTTGAAATCTCTTGCTATATTTAATTCTTCCTTATTAAAATTATAGGGATTATTTTTTAAAAATTCTAAAATCACATCGTTTTTATTATTCCAAAAACATTCTATTATGTCTTGCAATTCATAAGGATTAAGATGAATTTTATTATAAATTTTTAAGTCTTTTTTAATTTTATATTTAGTATTAGTAAATTCTAATAAAGCAAAATATATTTTATAAAAAGTCTTGGCGTCTTCTTTTGATAAACAAGCATTTTCTTGCTTTTCATACTTATTGGCTTTCTCATATTTAATTAGTCGGCTTTCTGCTTTAATTTTTAAAGCTTGCTTAGGAGTTAAGCCATTTAAAGCTCCTGATGGCATTTCATCCATTGCTTCATCCATTATCTTAAAAAATTCTTTAAGATCATAATTTTTTAAATTAGGAACACTCGAAATAGCCTTTTTTAATGGTTCCCGATCAATGTTTAAAACCGCATATTTTCTAACATCATCCAAGGAAAGATTCCATAAAAATGGTAATTTCTTTATTTCAACTAAAAACTTTTTAATTTTTTTATTATTAATATCAAAGTCATTATAAAAATAAGTTTTAAGTGTTTTTAAATCAAGTGATAAAGTTGCTGCCATGCCTTGTTTTTTTCTTTCTTCTTCTAAACTATCTTCAATACTATAATAGTCTTGATATACGGCAACAGGTATATTATCACCAATTGTTTCAAAATCTTTATTATAAATATATACATAATAATTAAAAACTTTATTATAACACATATGATTAATAAGATCTTCTTCTTTTTTACCAGTTAATAAAGAGCCAAAATTAGCAACACTGAAAAGGAGAGCAGAACCTTGAACTTTACAATAACTTACTAATATTTCATTCAAATTATCTAATTCTTTACTAGCTTTCCAATTGACTTTTTTAAGAGCCATTTTTACATTATCAATTATTTCATCAGGAATAAATAAATTATCCATATCTATTTCTATAAGGAATTTACTTCTTAAGGTTTTTATTTCCCAATCAAATTTTTCATTTAATAAATCTTCCATTATAAATTCATCATCAAGTAACATTTGTAAATACTTTAACTCTCTTACAGTACATATATTGATAATATTTTCATAATTGCTATAGACTTTATAGATTTCTTCTAACATTTTCTTTTTTGTAACATTTTCATAATTTTTAAAACAAGGGACAATTCTTGAATATTGTTCATGAACATATTCTTTTCTATACCAATTTATTCTTTCACTCATATTTCTAACTATCATATTTTCACCTTAAAATTTCTTTTTAAAATTATACATTTTTTCAAATCATTGATAATTTTCAGCAAGTTTTTTTCATTAATTTCTTTTACTTCAATCATAACTACTCCTATAAAAGTTTTCTTAGCCTTATTATATCTATATTAAAGAAAAAAGTAAACTTTATAATTAAAAAAATTAACGTTTTTTAAACAAATAAAAACTGCTCATAGATTTTTGAACAGTTTATCAAATTAATTTAATATTCTTTTTTTAATATATAGAAATCCTAAACCACTTACTAAAGTAAGTCCAACGTAGAAAAAAATATTAAGATCGGCAGTATTAGGGTTTTCAACTGGTTTAGGGGGAAGCGTTGTATATATATCTACTCCATAAGTTGCTTTAATATTTGCGGCCCATAAATATCTTACATCTGTAGCTTTAGATGGATCTTCTACTTCTAACTCAACAAAATCAGTTGTTCCTAATTCTTTGCCATAATCTAAAACAGTAAACTTAACTTTAATTTTATTATCTTCTTTTTTAAATTCCCATCTATATGTATAAACACCATCTGCATCAATTGTTGCTATAGGATTTTTATCTTTTGCCCATCCAGAGGTTATAATAAATTTATCACCACTTTTTTGAGTCATAACAACTGCTTCAGTTAAATATTCAGCATCTTTATTATCTTCTTTTTTATTTATTGCTATAGATAATTCAAATAATTCTCCATTTTGATAATTATCTTTTTTAAGTCCTACAAAAACTTCTTCTTTAATGCCATCACTTAATTTAGCTTTACTGGCCTTATTATACGGACCTACTTTCATCCCGCCGCTTTCTACTTTTTCTCCTTTAAGATTAGTTATATTTGATGAAATTTGGGTTTTTGTTCCATAATTAGTTCCGGCTTGCCAATCTTCAAATTTCCAAACTGTCAATGCTTTAACTGGTAAAATTGTTACTAAAAATAAAAATGTTAAAAATAAACTTTGTCCTAAATATTTTTTCATAATTTCACTTCTATATCATTAATTTAAATAATGATATTCCTTTCTTTTACAATAAAATATATGTAAATAAATAGCGAATATTATATTTATTTGTCAAATTTTCTTCTTTTTAATTAATTTAGCATGAATAACAATTCTTCCACCCTTAGTATTTTGACAAGTTGATAAAGTAAGAATCTTATCTTTAACATTAACATCTGTCTCTATTTTGGCTTTATTTCTTTTTATCATCGTATCAAGCCATTTTTGCTTTTCCTTAGCATTAATAAAATTTGGCGTTATATAATAACTTTCACTATTAATTGTATAAATTGAAAATATTTGAAAAAGCATATTTTCTTTTAAAGTCGAAAAATAAATAACATAATTATCGGGATTATCTTGCCAAGAAGAATCTAAAACTTTTCTTAGTGTTCCAAAAAGGGTACCATCTAATCTACTATGGCCATAAATGATTGTATTATCATCTAATTCAGTGATATTATTACGATAATCCATAAAAATCCAACCAGCATTATTTTTCTTATTATCAAAAGAATGATTTAAATAATAGTTATTATTATTAGTTTTAACAATAGGGTAATTTATTAATGTATTATTCATATGAATAAATGCTACCGTATCACTGTTTTTATTAAGAAAATTACTAAAATTTACTTCATATAAGGGAAAAGTAATATAATAGTAATAATTGCTTTTTTTATTAGATGGAGGATTAAATAATTCAATATTATCATTACTACTATTTATTTTAATTTCAGGATTAATTTCTTTATTTATCTTATGAATTTTAATATTATCTATATTCCACTTAAATATTTTATATAAAGAAATTAAAAAAACAATAAGACATAATATCTTTAAGCATTGCCATAATATTTTATTCTTATTATTTTCTGAAAATGATTGTTCATTTTTTAAATAATTTTCAATAGATATATATTTTTTCAAGAGTTATCACCCAGTTAGAATATTATTATGAAAAAAAAATTAATTTATGAAAGTTAACTTAAAATTGCCATTTTAAACAAAAATCATAAATAATTTTTTGAGGGTCTTTTAAAAGTCCTTTTTTTATTTTTTTAATTTCTTCTCTCATTTTGGTAATTTTCTTTTGATATAAGCCATCCTCTAAATAATCTAAAGTAGTCTTAGTATAATATTTTAAATTTCTAGTTAAAGCATAGGAATTCATAACATGATAATTCATACATAATAAAATTTTTATAAAAACAAAATTTAAATTAAAATCATTTTTTAAATTGTTGAATTCTAAATCAACTTGTTGTGAATAAACAGTTCCATGAACATAAGCACAAAGCGAATTCCAAAACTCTTTTAATTCCTTTGAATCAGGTTTTTTAATTTTTCTAAATATTTCTTTATTAATTAAAATATCTTCCCCATTTTCCCATTTATTTAATAGAATATTATCTTTTTGAATAGAAATGTATTTAGAAATAACTAAATTTTCATAAATATTTCTAAAAATCATTCTAGCCGATCCACACTCGCCTCTTCTTGTTAATTCTAATGCTGAGCAAAACGACAATAAATTTTTATAAATAGCGGATAAAATCATAATCGTATAATTTTCGCCTTGAGCATAAGGATCATATGTTAAAGTTTTCGTGTAACAGTTCAATAAATCAAATTGTAAATTAATATTAAGAATAATTTCATCCAATTCTTTCTTATATTTAATACTGCTTTTCTTAAAATTTGTTTTAAAATAATTATTTAAATCATAAAAATAATTACTTTTTTCTTTATAACTAGTCTTTGTTTTTAAAATTTTCATACCAATCACTTAATTTATCTTTTATATTGTTAAATAAAGAGCTACTAAAATCAGCAACAACCGAAAGAGCATTTTTAGTGTATAAAACAAATTCATCTTTAGTATCAATGATATCTTGATAGTATTTTTCCCCAAGTTTTTCCTTAGTAAAATCTTTAATATTATTGGCACCTTTTTTTATTAGCTCACTAGCTTTCAAAAAAGCCTCCTCTGTCTTTGTACTAATTTCTTCTTTATAATGAGGAAAATGTTTTTCTATTTTTTCATCAATTGCATTAACAAGTTTTAATACTTTCGTTTTACCAGCTTCGGTTAAACTATTAAAAGTAACGTCTTTAATCTTGCCATCATAAAAAATAAAGTCGACAAGCATTATAAATATTCCTTTGGCTTTATTTTTATTATCTTCATTATTTTCCTTTTTTAATAAATTATCTACTTCTTTATTAATGCTTTCAATACTTTCAATAACTATCATATCCTCATTAGAATAATTAATAATATCTTCATTCGCATTTAAAGTATTATTATCTATTTTATCATTTGTTTCTAAATTATTATTTGGGGTTTCATCTATTTTATCATCTACTAAATTATTATTAGTATCTTGAATAGTATTATCTAAATCAGAATTATTATTGATTTCTTCTTTAACTTGGGCGTCTTCTTTATTTAAGTAGTTATTATTTAATGTTGAATCATTACTACAGCTTGTTAAAAATAAACCTAAAAAAATTATTAATATTATTTTTTTCATAAAACATCACATGTTATATACTATCATATTTTTTCTAAAATGTTAATGAATAGTAATATTATTATTTGGAAAATGAGATAATATCTTTTTAATACTTTTTTTATTTAAATTAAAGACTGATATATAATAATTAATTATTTGACTGCTGTTTTCACGATCTAGTTTTCCAGATAAGCATAAAGTATATAATAAGAAATCCATATCTGAAATTTTCTTTCTCTTTCCAAAAAACTCATTAATATTAGCATAAATTTTTTTATTATAAAAGACAGGAGCAAATTTTAAATAAGCTGCTAAAATAAAATTTTTAAAATATAAATCACTAACTCTATCATAATTATTCTTATAATAGGCTTTCAAGCCACCAAAAAACATAGGGGTATAAACTAGCTCAGCAATTTTTCGTTGATATTTTTTAGTAAATCCTGATTTAACAGCAATAGAGCGAAATAATTGCATTTCTATAGTAGAATGACCATTTATAACTCTATTTAAAAAAGTTGGTAAATCTTCAAGTTGCTTTATAAATTGGCTAAAAGAATATTTAATAAATTTAATAATATGTATTAATTTATGTTTTCTTCCTTTCGCATTTTCTATTTTTGCTATTACTTCATTTATACGATTGATTCTATATTTTATATAATCATAACATATTATTGTATAACTATGAGGTCTTTCAAAAAAAGATTTATCTTCAATAAATAATAAGATTTTTTGTTTATTTTTATCTAATTCATCATAATGGCCAAAGTTTATTTTATTATTTAATTTATTTATTGTTTCATCAAAAGTTGATAATTCAAATTCATTGCTACTTATAAATAATAAAATCTGAAACATTATAAATGCCACTACTAAGTACATTATTAATGGAGGAATTTTAGTAATTTCTAAAAAGTAATCACTTAAAAAGAATAAGCAAATAATATAAAAACCAAATAAATATTTAAATAATAACAAATAAATAAAATCATAAATTTTATATCTAATTTTTCTAATAATTTTGAGCTTGTAATTATCACTTATTAAAAATTCAAAATATAAAAAAGCACATATTAAAAAAAGCAATATCATTTTTTGGATATCCAAAATATTAAAAATAGTTAATAATATAATGAATAAATAAATTATTATAATTTTTTTATTATCTTTAATATTATTATTACATAAATAGGTTAATAAAAATATTGCAAAAATTATATATAAATTGTTATTAAAAAAATATTCCATAGTAGCTTCACCTACAATTTTTATATTATAAACTGTTTTTTACAATATATCTATAAATTTAAAATAAAAAGCATAAAAAAAGTAGCCGAAGCTACTTAATTTAATTATTTAATAATTTCTGATACTACACCAGCACCAACAGTACGTCCACCTTCACGAATTGAGAATTTAGTACCATTTTCAAGTGCTACTGGAGCAATTAGTTCTACTGTCATATCAACATTATCACCAGGCATTACCATTTCAACACCTTGAGGTAACTCGATAACACCAGTTACATCTGTAGTACGGAAATAGAATTGTGGACGATAATTTGAGAAGAATGGAGTATGACGTCCGCCTTCTTCTTTAGATAGAACATAAACACTTGCTTTAAATTTAGTATGAGGAGTAACACTTCCTGGTTTAGCAAGTACTTGGCCACGTTCAACATCTTCACGAGCGATACCACGTAATAATACCCCAGCATTATCCCCAGCTTGAGCAAAGTCAAGTGATTTACGGAACATCTCAATACCAGTAACAACTGATTTTTGAGTAGGTCTTAAACCAACAATTTCAACTTCGTCATTAAGATTTAACTTACCACGTTCAACACGTCCTGTAACAACAGTACCACGTCCTGAAATAGT
>CANRLB010000049.1 GCA_947631365.1 uncultured Bacilli bacterium
ATTCTAATGTTGCTTACTACGAAGCAATCATCGATAGTGACAGTTGCATAACCTTTAAGTCTTGAACCCTCTCTATCTACTTTGTGAACACGTACTTTTGTAATTTCCATATTTTCCACTCCTTATCTTGATTTCACAATCTAATACCATTTTATACCATAATTACTTATTTTTCAAGCTATTTTATAATAATTTTATTTTAATATAACCTGTTATATAATCGTTATAAGAAAAACTTTTTTCAACGCCATTACATAATATTGTAAAAATATTAGGGTATGTTTTATAAAGTACTCCTTCATAACGTGATATTTTATTACGCATGCCATATACCGTAACAACAACTTTTTTATTAATATTAGATTCAATTTTATTTTTTACTAATTCTATATTCATTATCTAGGGTACCCCACATACATAAGACCATTTGTAATGATACCGCCCATACCATCTTTACCATATTTAGTTTTTTCTAATAATTCCTTTAAATCAATTTCTTTATTTCTTTCTGTAAGAGCAACTGTAGCTGCTATAATTGCGGGATCAAGAGCATGAATATTTACTCTTTTAGGACTTGAGGCAAAATTAGCTCCCGCTTTAATAAGTTCTTCGTAGTTACTTTGACAAGCTCCCGCAATAATAACTAACTTCTCATGACTTTTTTCATAATTACGGGCACTTTTAATAGCTTTAATAAAATTTTTAGTATTTTTATAATTATCAATATCTTTAGCACTACCTTTTTTCTTATAATAAGCATCATGACCAGTGATGATTAAGATATCAGGTTTATATTCATTTAATAAAAGTCTTACTTGTTCATACATATCTTCTTCTTTTATTTTTTTGCCTATTGCATAAACACCCATATATTTATAATATTTTAAACATTTATCTAAGAATTCTCCATCACTATCTAAATGAACAATCTTACCAGGCAGATAAAAAAAATCATCTTCTTTTTCTATTTTTTCTCCCCTTGTTAATTCTTTAAAATCTTCATCTCTTGGCTTTTCACATAACACTAAATCGGCTAAATTACTATCAGCATATAATCTTACTTCAGCCCCTTTTAAATAATAAACATCATCTTTAATATTAATTACTTTAAATACAGTATCATTATTATAGCTTTTTCTTGTTACATAATCACCAATTCTTATCCCCTCTTTATCCATATATATCACCAGTAAATTATATGAATTAAACATAAAAAAAAGAAGACAAGGTCCTCTTTATTAATATTTTATCTTTATGATAACTATTGAGATTATTATTCCTATAATAATTATTCCTAAGGCAATAAGTAATCCAGTTAATAATATTTTCCTATCTTCATTTAAATTAAACATTTTTACTTAACAATAGCATTTAATAAAATGTCATATAAAACTATTTCTTTGTTGTTATAATTTAAAATAGTATTATTATCTTGAATTTGATAGTCAATATTATCTAAAGAGATACTTAAATCTAAAACATAATCATTTAAAGGAGTAACTGCTCTTCCCGTTAAAGGATCATTTTTACTCAAATCATTAAATATTAAAACATTCTTATTAGTAATAACAATATTTCTTGTAAACATTTTACCAGCAATTTCAATTAAACCATTATTTTTTTCAAAAACTATTTTTTCATCATTTGCATTAAATTCATAATTATACATACTATTTCTCCTCAATCTATTATATATTTAACAAGATAAAACACTAATCCCCAGATTATCATAATAATCGTTGTAGTAATAATTATTATTTTTAATGTTTTATCCATTTTATACCTTTCTAATTGACATTAAATATGGAATGATAAATTTCAACGAAAATATCCTCACTTAATTCTTCTGATCTTATCGTATCATTTAATTTATGTTTTTGCAAGATGGCATTAACTTTTGCAAACTCATAATCTTTTAAATTATTTTTTAAGGTTTTTCTTTTCATTCTAAAAGCATCATTAATTAATTTAAAATAATCTTCTTTATTAACATGAGGTTGATTTACTCTTTTACTTAATTTAATAACAGCACTTTCTACTTTAGGAATAGGATTAAAACAAGTTTTAGATACTTTAAATAATTTTGTAACATCAAAGTAATATTTTAAATATAATGTTATACTGCCATAATCCCTACATTTTGGTAAAGCTGCAAAACGATTAGCAACCTCTTCTTGAACCATAAAAATCATTTCCTTAACATCTAAATTTAAATTAATTAAATATTTTATAATTGGGGTTGTTATATAATAAGGAAGATTACCTACTATATATAAATTATTATAAGAAATATCTTTTATATCATTTAAAATATTGGCTGATAATATATCTTGATAAATTATTTTTGTTTTATCATCTATTAAATCATTTAAATAAACTTTTAAATCTTGATCTATTTCATAGCAAAGCAAAAAAGCTTTTTTCTTTTTTAGTTTTTTAGTTAAAGAACCCATTCCTGGACCAATTTCAATTATTAAATCATTTTCTTTAGCTTGAATACTTTCTGTTATTTTCTCAATTATTTGCTTGTCAATTAAAAAATTTTGACCTAAGCTCTTTTTAGCGTTCATTGCCCCATCCTTGTCTTAAAACATCATATGTTATAACACTTCTTCCAAGATTAAGAGCATAGTCAATATCACTACTTAATAAATCTAGAGCATTTCCTCTTACACCACGATCTAAAACTATAGCTATAACTGGTTCACTAGAAACAAAAGATTTATTAAATCTTACGATACTTCCACAAGGAAGATTAGATGAGGATGCAACTATTCTAACATTACCATAGGTTTCATCATAATAAGTAGTTTTGCCATCAGTAATATCATAACGATACATACACCCTAAATGGCCATTACATAAAGGACAATTATATACATAACCTGTTAAATCACCAGTAAAAGTATCTTTAACACTATAAATATCATTACTAACAAATTCATCATATTTTAATGCCATTGTTGATAAATTAACATTATTATTTATATTATTACTATAAATTTTTGTTTCATGTTTAGAAATATAACTAGATGAAGCAACAACAAAAAGAACAATAATTATAAATTTTATACTTATATTTAAGATTCTTTTCATCATACACCTTCTAACAATATAATTATAGCTATATAAAAGACTTTTGTCAAAAAAAGAAAAGATTATTTAAAGTTCATTTATCTTTTTCATAAATAAACTTAAATTTGAAACACCCTTTTAATATTTTGATTAGTTATTTGCATTAACTCTGAAAGAGAAATATTAAATAATGATGCCGTAAAATTAGCTATTTCTAGAATATGACTAGGATTATTAGTTGTACCTCTAAAAGGTTCTGGCGTAAGGTATGGAGAATCCGTTTCTAAAACTAAATTATTTAAAGGTAATTCTTTAATAACATCTTTTATCTTAGCATTTTTAAAAGTAATTACACCATTAATACCTAAAAGGAAACCCATTTTAATATATTCTTGGGCCGTTTCTTTAGAACCAGAAAATGAATGGATAACTCCTTTAACATGATGTCTTTTTAAAATATTAATTGTATCTTCTGTTGCTTCCCTACTATGGATTATTACTGGTTTGTGATATTTTTCTGCTAAAGATAATTGAGATGAAAATAATTTAATTTGTTCCTCTTTATTTTCTTTAGTGTAATAATAATCAAGGCCTATTTCTCCAATAGCAATAATTTTAGGATTATTTATATTCTCTTCAATAAATTTTAAATCATCTAAATTATAACTTAAAACATTTTCAGGATGAATACCAATGGCACCATACATTTCTTTATAGATACTTATAAGTTTTAAAACTTCCAAATTAGATAATCTATCACAGCCATTATTAATAAATCTATCAACTTTTTTTTCTTTAGCATCTTTAATTACTTCTAAAATATCTTCATAATATTCGCTATATAAATGACAATGAGTATCAGTAAACATTATTTTTCCTCAATTCGATTAAATAATACTTCTTTAATACCGGTTTTATTATCATTTTCATAATAACCAAATTCATCTAAAGTATTAAAACTTGTTTCTAAAGTATTAATTTGTTTAAATATTTTGGCTGCAGTAGTAGGAAGAAAAGCTTGTAGGAGAACTGTACCAAATCTAATAGTTTCCATTAAATTATATAAAACAGTTTGTAATCTTTCTTTATTACTTTCATCTTTAGCTAAAACCCATGGTGTTGTTTCATCAATATATTTATTAGCTCTTCTAAAAATATCAAAAATGTTATCTAAAGCATCAGCTATGTGAAGCCTATCCATATTTTCAAAAACTTTATTTTTTAAATTAATGACAGCCTTTTTTAAATCATTATCTATATCTTCATTTACTTTAGGGTTTTCTAAATGACCAGCAAAATATTTTTCAATCATCCCTATAGTTCTATTAACAAGATTTCCTAAATTATTTGCTAAATTACTATTTATACTTTCGATTAAAAGTTCTCTTGTAAAAGTTCCGTCTGATGCAAAAGGCATTTCATGTAACATATAATATCTTATAGCGTCAACACCAAATTCACTCACCAAATCATCAGCATAAACAATATTACCTTTACTTTTACTCATTTTATCAGTACCAAATAAAAGCCATGGATGACCAAATACTTGATGAGGCAATTCTTCACCTAAAGCATGGAGAATAATTGGCCAATAAATAGTATGAAATCTTAAAATATCTTTACCAATTAAATGAATATCACAAGGCCAATATTTTCGATATTCATCACTATGATTACCTAAAGGATCATAACCTAAAAAAGTTATATAGTTAGATAAAGCATCAATCCAAACATAAATGACATGAGATGAATCAAAAGTAACAGGGATGCCCCATTTAAAAGATGTTCTTGAAACACATAAATCTTCTAAACCTGGTCTAATAAAATTATTTAACATTTCATTTTTTCTTGACTCAGGTTCAATAAAATGGGGATGATTTTCAATATATTCTAATAGCCAATTAGAATATTTACTCATTTTAAAAAAGTATGCTTCTTCAGTTGCTTGAGTTAACTCTCTTCCACAATCAGGGCATTTACCATCAACACTTTGCGTTTCTGTCCAAAAAGATTCACAAGGAACGCAATATAACCCTTGATATTCACTTTTATAAATATCCCCTTGTTCATATAACTTTTTAAATATTTCTTGAACTGTTTTTTCATGTTTTTTATCCGTGGTTCTTACAAATTTATCATAACTAGTATCCATTAAATCCCAAATATTTTTAATTTCAGAAGCTATATTATCAACATACTCTTGCGGAGTAATACCGGCTTCTTTTGCTTTAATTTCGATTTTTTCGCCATGTTCATCAGTTCCTGTTTGAAAATATACATCATAACCTTGCAATCTTTTAAACCTAGCTATGGCATCCGCTAAAACAATTTCATAAGTATTACCAATATGTGGCTTAGCACTTGTATACGCAATTGCTGTACTTATATAAAATTTCTTATTCATAATTATCCTCTTTTCTATTTGGATTACCAGTCCAACCACTTCTTATATTATCCACATTATCCCCACATGTTAAATATTTTATAAATATTCCTTGAGCATATGCTACACCTTTTTTTATCTTAAAAACACTATCGCCTTCATTTTGTAAGGATACATACATATGACCATTAGTTTCTTTATTATCATAATAATCTGCATCAATAATACCAACTTGATTAGTCATTCGAACATTATATTTAAAACCCATACTACTTCTTACAAAAACCATTAATACTTCATCATTTAAAAACTTTGCTCGATACCCTGTAGGTATCTTTTTTCTTTCCCCTGGTTCTAAAGTAAAATCTTCTATGGCATAAAAATCATATCCCGCACTATACTTAGTACTTCTTTTAGGTAACATATAATCTTCATATAAATCTTTATCATCTTTAATCTCTTTTTGAAATTGTTCAAAACTTATTTTTTCAAAATATCTATCCATTCTATCTACTCCCTACAATATATTCATTAATTCTTTAATATTATTAATTGTTTGATATTCATTACTTTTTTTACTTGTTTTCCAAATAACATTCATACCTACTTCTTTTGGCTTTTTAATATCTAAATCTAAGTTATCCCCAATAAATAAACAATCTTTGCTATTATATTTATTTAACATCACATCATATGCTTTTAAGCTATTTTTATAATAGTTATTATCGGCACCATATACTTCTTTAAAATATTTTAAAATCCCCATATTTTTTAGTCTACCTGCTTGTGTATCTTTAAACCAATCAGTCATTATATATAAATTATATTTCTTATATAAATATTCTAAAGTCTTTTTAACATCTTCATCCTTATAATATAAATTTTTTTGTTCTTCAATGAATCTATTAATAAATTCCATAGGCAAGTTAATATTATTACTTTTGTTAATAAAATCTAATAAATTTCGTTTATTTAATCTTTCAAAGTAAAATCGATGATTATTTAAAGACTTATTAATATTAATTACTAAACTTTCATCATGATAACCAAAATCTTTTAAAATATTTCTTAAAGGATTTAAAAAATCATCACACCAATTAATTAATGTATTATCAATATCAAATATAATAGATTTCATGTCTCACCTCACTAAAATAAAAAATTCATAAACAAAAGGACACTTTATATGCGGTACCACCTTTATTTATGAACTTAATCATACACTTTTAGTTATAACAGTCTTCACTGAATTTAGCTCCATTACCCATACTATTTATTATATTATCCATTAATTTTCACCAACCATTAACTCTCTTTAAGTAACAATATAATATTCTTTTTAATAATTTCTTTGCTAACTAGCCATAGTGTAACATAGAATAAATTATTAATCAAGAATAAATATTCTGGCTTTTTCGGAATTAATTCCGAATTAGCCATATTTTGACTTTTTCGGAGTCTATTCCGAATTAGCCAATTATAAAATGAGAAAGTATTGCTACTTTCTCAAAGGATTAAGTCTATGAAGGTTTTTACGAGTTTTCCTTCTCGTTTTCATTTTCTATTATAAATGGATTACCACTAGTTCCATCACCATTCAAAATATTTACTGTCAGGCGAAGATAAAAGACTGGGCGAATCGCTGCGCCATTTCCCAAGAAGTCTTTGTACATGGTTCCTCTCATAGAAATCTTCCATACGGTATATCCCTGATAGAAAACTGGATAACGCGACATGGTCCATTCTGTCCCACTGTCATCAAAACTATAACCATCACTTATATATAGCCAACTATTTTTACATCCAGCGGATTCATAAAAACAATTTGTATTTGATGAATCAGTTCCTGAATAAGCGTACGAATAGTAAAAATCACTCACGTACATAAGTCCTATAGCTGCTGGAATAGGCGAACTCCATCCGGCTTCAGCATCACCACAATACGGTTGTTCTGGATACTTCCCCGATTCAACTCCATACACATCAGCAACAGAACTACTAGCTATATTACAAATCCTCCCATATGGCCATCGATGGTTACTATCTATTTTGCTATACCAGGTAGTATCTCCTTCTGTTTTTAAATATTGTACATTACTTGTTGTGCTATCTATAAATAAATTTGTATCACCATCTTTTCCTATAGTAGTGCCATCTGACAATCCATTTAATCTTTTGAATATATCAGAATCAGCCCATAGCATATCTATTCCATTATTATTCCCCCATCGGAAAGAATTTGTATATTTTTCCTTTATACTTGTATTTTTAATTAATTTAATTTGACCTTCTGGTGTTATGCCTATAATTCTGTACATATAATCATTAGTTATATTATTACAATCTGTTTCTGAATCATTGTATCCAAAACAAATGTAATTATCTACCTGACCACTCACTCCTACAAATCTATACATATCTCCTAATATCATTGTACTTAGTCCTTTTGGCTCAGTTCCATTAAAATATTTTTGAATAATTTCTTCTCTTGATAATTCTTTTTTTAATGTTGTTATACTTAATTCATTACTTGTATTCTTTCTTCC
>CANRLB010000050.1 GCA_947631365.1 uncultured Bacilli bacterium
CTTTACCTTGCCGTGCATACATCCCACCTCTTTTCTTCATGTCTATATTATGGCATAACAATATTTAGCAATGCAACATAATTCGTCCGACATATTTCGACAGAATGCAACCACGGACTTTTTAATAATAACAAATAAATTAATAATTTTAAAGTCCTAAATATAATATTTACATATTTTTTATTAACAAATTAATAAATAAATTTTCGCTATCTTCAAAATAATAATAATTTATTTTATTTTCATCCAATATTTTTATAATTTTCAAATAGTTTTTACCAAATACATATACTTTATTTTTATTATATAATTTAATAATCTTACTAATTAAAAAATTATTTATTTCATTATTATCATATATATTAATTTGAATATTACCATTTTTATTAATTGAATATAAATAAAAATAAGAATTATTATAATTAATAAATAATTTATTTTTATCTATATCTAAATAATTAACTTCTTGAATAAAATTTATTTTTTTATAATAAAGTAATTCAAATACTTCTTTTAAAACTTCTTTATCAATTAAAGAATAACTATTATTAATAATGATACTAATTGTATTATTAAAGATATTTTTATTTATTTGATATTCATCCAAAAATTTACTCATCTTTTTAATAAATTTTTCTTTATCTATAATATGACCATTTTTTAAAGTATTCTTATAAGGTATAATTTTTATTATTTTATGATGTTTTTTACTATATAAATTTATATAATCATCTAAATATAATATATCCATAATTAACCATCCTTTAAAAAATTAATCCTTTTTAAGGATTAATTTATCTTATAATCAGTTATTTTAGTACCAATAAAATCTTCAGGATTTATAAGTTCATTATTATAATATACTTCTAAAAGAAAAGTCTTTTTATTATTCATAATCTCATTATTTTTAGATATTCCTAAAACTTGTCCATTAGATACTGTACTATCTTTTTCTACACTTATATCATCTATTCCATAGTAATAAGTTCTTAAATTAGAAGAATGTTCTACTACTACACATTTACCAAAAAATTCATCATCTAAAATTTCTACTACTTTGCCATCAAAGGTAGCTTTAACATCAAATTCTTGATCAGATGCATATAAAATTCCAGTATTGGGTAAATAAGTATTTTCATAATAAATTAAACTTTCTTGTTGTCTTTTTTCATCATCATCTTTGTGATAGTAATGGACTTCAATTTGAGCTTTACCAGTATCAATTGGAGAAGAGATTAAATTAGATACCTCTTTATCTTCACCAACAACTGACTCAACATTATTATCTAGAATATCTGAACTGTACTGATAATCATTATTTTGTAAATTAATACTTTCTCCTAAAAAAATAACCCCTACAAAAATGGCAATTGCAATTAAACAATATAATGTAGGTAAAACATATCCTCTAAGTTTTCTTTTCTTCAAAAATCTTCACCGTCCTACTAAAAGTATGAACGGTTTTTTTCATCTTTATACTTAAATTGAATTTAATTTTACATTTTTATAATAATACGTTAATATTTCTTGATAATTTTTTCCCTCATTTGCCATCCCATTGGCCCCATATTGACTTAATCCAACCCCATGTCCATACCCTTTAGTTGTAATATTTATTAAATTATCTATCTTTATTTCAAAATCAGTGGACCTTAATCCTAGTAGTTTACGTACTTCTGTACCTTTAAAAACTTTATCATTTATAGTTATTTCATTTATTCTATTTGATGAACTTCTTTTAATATTTTTAATTTCTATTTTAGCACATTCAATATTTAATTTTTGGCAAAAATCATTTTTAGTAAAAGTTTTTGTTACTGAAAAATTTTTTAAAGATTCATTATCATAACTGGATTTAACACTTTTTAAATAATCTAGATCTTCTTTAAACACTAATTCGGCATCTTCAGTATAACCATTACTCATAGCAAAATAAAAAGCTTCAATAACTTCTCCATTATATGTTAATACTTCTCCTTTAGTGCTATCAACTGCTTTTTTTACTTTGTCATAATATTTATTAAAATCATTACCCCATTTATTTTTCATTTCATCAATTGTAATATAACTTTGATTAGAAACATCTGTTACTACATCATATTCTCCTCTCGAATTATTAATTTTATATATAGCATAACTCCTTGCTGCAACCGCTTGAGCTTTTAGGGCTTCCAGATTAAATGAAGCTGGCATTTCTGAAGCAACAACTCCAACTATATAATCTTCTAATTCTAATTCACTAATTTTATTATTAACACTATCTTTTACAACTATATTTTTTTTATTAGCGTCCATCATAAAAAAAGTAGTATGGTATTTACTACTTACAAACATTAATACTCCACTTAATACCAAAGTAATTAATAAAAGTATTTTGTTTCTCATTTATTCTCCTTTATAGATTTAAAAAATCCCATATAAAGTTTGTTAACAGATAAGAAAGGGCAAAACTTAAAATCATGATTAAAAGTCTTGCTTCTAGAATCTTATTTCTTTTCATAAATTTTTCAAAATTTATTCCTGAAAGAGCAAAGATACTAGCAAATAAGCATATGGCATATAAATAAACTTTATAATTCATTATATTCTCCATTTTCATATTTTATGATATCTTTAATTCTATTAATTCTTCTTTCTAAATCTGGCGATGGACTATTTAAAAAAGTATCTACTATTTCTTCAATATTTTTTAAATCTAAATTTGCTCCAATAGCTAAAACATTACAATCATTATGACTTCGTCCTTCAAAAGCATCTTCTTTTGATAAGGCTCTTACACATCTAATACCTTTTACTTTATTCGCCGCAATAGACATCCCTATACCATTACCACAAATAAGTATACCCTTGCTATCTTTATCATTAGCTACTAACTCTCCTAATTTAAAAGCAAAAGTTTCGTAATCATCAACTTTTTTATTTTCTAGTCCTATTTCTAAAACATTAATATTTTTATCATTTAAATAATTTATTAAATAACTTTTTACATCTATACCTTTATAATCACAAGCTATATATACTTTCATATAATCCTCCTACTTAAATTATAAAAAAGAATTAATATTAATACAAGAAAAAAAGAAGAATCATTAATTTTCTTCTTTTGCAAAACCATATTTTTTATTGAATTTTTCAATATTTCCAGTTTTCTTTGTTTTTCCTTGAGCACCAGTATAATATGGATGACATTCACTACAAACTTCAACATGAATTTCTTCCTTAACTGATTTTGTTTTAAATGATGCTCCACAAGCACATTTAACAACAGCGTCTTTTACATCTGGATGAATATTAGCTTTCATAATTCTCTCCTTCCGCCATACTAAATATTAGTATAGAAACTTTTTCCGTTCTTAAGTATTATAACATAATTTAAAAATACTTCAAGACAAAAAAGTGAAATTATACTTTTTAAACTTTATGATAATTTTCTTGATCTATTATATCCTCTTTTTACTTTATATTTATTATTATCAAAATCTAATCCTTCATCACTTATTTCTAAGTTATCACTTTCATAAGGATCTGGAATTAAAAATTCATTGTTTCTAATATTGTTTAAATATTTAACTCCTCCTATTAAAGAAATTGTTAATATTAAAGCCACTAATCTTTTTTCTTTATTTTGCATTTTAACCTCCATGTAAAAATTATTATAACATTTTTTTAAAACAAAACAATATTAAATTGAATTTATTATCATATCTTTTATTATTTCATGAGCTTCATAATTAAAATAAAAACTTTTATTATCTAAATAATAATTTTTATTTAAAGCTAAATCACTTATATCTAAAAATATAACATTATATCTTAAAGCAATATTACTAATTTCCGAATTAAGGATAATAACATTACTTTTATTTAAATATTTATTTTCATATAAACCAATAATAATTATTTTACCATCAGTTATATCTTTTAACATATAGATAAAATCATCATATTCACAAATAAAATCATTAATTACTTCTTTAGTTAAATCATTAGTCATACTCATTTTAGATAATTCTTCTTCTCCAAAAGAAACCGTAATAATATTAGCTTTATGAATTAATTGATTAATATTTAATTTATTTTTTTTATTTAATTTATTATCTTTTAAATCATTAATAATATCATTTAATTTATAATTTTTATAAGCATAACTATTATTATATTTTTTTAATAGTTTTTTACTTTCAAAATATTCTTTTAAATAATCATTATAACTAATACCATCAACATTATATGATGTTTCACCACTAGCTACTCCATCACCTAATGCAACTATATTAATTTTATTATCTCTATTAAAAAAATAAATAAAATAAGCAATAAGAACACTAATTGAAATTATTAATATTAATTGATATTTTCTTCGCATTTAACCACCTAAAAAAATAATGTAGATTACTACATTATATTTCTTCTAAAGTGATTTTAGCACCCACGTTACTTAACTTATGGATAATATTTTCATATCCTCTTAATATATAATCAATATCAAATATGCTTGTTTTACCATTAGCAATAAGACCTGCTAATATTAAAGCGGCTCCCCCTCTTAAATCGGTAGCATGAATTTCAGTCCCTTTTAAATTAGCTTTCCCTTTTATGGTAGCTTTTAAGCCCTCAAGATTAATATCGGCTCCCATTTTTTTTAAATATGGATAATGGCCAACTCTATTTTCCCAAATAGTCTCTTCCATAGTACTTGTTCCCATTGCCTGAGTTAATAATACACTCATTGGTTGTCCCAAATCAGTAGGAAATCCTGGATAAACAAGTGTTTTAACATCAACTGGTTTTAAATTTTCAACTTTATTTAAAATAACCGAATCTTTATCAAATTTAAAATCGACTCCCATCGCGTTTAATTTATCAAATAAAGCTTGATTATGTTCTTTAACAATGCCCGAAACTTTTAAATTTTTTCCTAGTAAAGCACCAACAATGATATAAGTTCCTGCTTCAATTCGGTCAGGTATTACTTCAATTTTAGCGCCATGTAATTTACTAACACCATCAATAGTAATTGTATCAGTACCAGCTCCACTTATTTTAGCTCCCATATTGTTTAAATAATCCATTATATTAATTATTTCTACTTCTTTAGCGGCATTATGAATAACTGTTCTACCTTCAGCATATACTGCCGCAAACATAATATTAATTGTTGCCCCCACACTAGCAAAATCAAGAGTTATATCAGCTCCATGTAAATGATCAGCTTTAATCGTATATTTATGACCTCTTTTAGTAAATTTAGCCCCTAAGGCTTTAAAACCTTTTAAATGTAAATCAATTGGTCTTGATCCTATATTACATCCACCGGGAAAATACATTTCTACTCTTTTATATTTACCAAGTAATACACCCATAAAATAATAAGATGCTCTTAGTCTAACACTTAATTCTTGCGTTATTAAAATATTTTTTAAATTAGTTGTATCAATTTTAATTTCTTTATCATTTTGTTCTATATCACAATTTAAATGTTTAACGATATCAAATAAAGCATCTTTATCGGTTATATTTGGAACATTACTAATTGTACATACACCATCTGCAAGTAATGAGGCTGGAATTAAAGCTACAGCACTATTTTTAGCCCCACCAATTGAAATAGTACCGCTAAGTGAATGTCCCCCTTCAATTACAATTTTTTTCATATTATACCTTCTTTACTATCAAGCTGAATAATACCTATTATTATATATGCCTATATTTAAAATATGTGCTTGTAATCAAACACCATTACAAAAAATATATCTAAAAAATATTAGTTTTTTACTCGTCTTCCCTAAGATAATCATACTTTTTTTAAATGCTTTTGTCAAGAAGAACAATAAAAAATAGGTCTCATTTGAACCCTTATTTTTATATAAATAACTTTAACCTTAATTCTTTTCAATAATATTACTAGTTTTTACCTTAATATATTTTAAAGATATATCATTTTTAGGACTTATTAAATCCTTAGTTAAAAATGAATTAATTATAATAAAAGATAAAAATATTTCTAATATAATTAACAAAATATTAAATAATGCCAACCATTTTTTAGTTATATACATAATCTACCTACTTACCTTAAAATAAATAGAGCATACATCTTTTTCACTTAAAGTTGTTTTAGTTATTTTATTATCATCACTATATAAAAGATTAGAATTATTTAAACAAGAATAACCATTATATGTGTAACCAATACTTGGAATAGAAGGTGTTAGTTCATATACCCCTTCTGCTTCACTTGATTCAGCAAATATAAGTAAAGTATAATCATAATCATCAATGTACATTCTTCCAACTGTAGCATCAATCAATGTATACCCTTCACTCTCATCATAGTAATATGCAAAAGATGTAAAAATGTTAGCAATAAGTATAGTTATAACTAAAAGAATGGAAGCAATAGTTACATATTTTTTTTGGAGTTGGGGATTACTAAAATCTTTTTCATATTTTTCTTTTAATAATCGGCCTACTTCCTTAGCATCTTCTAAATAATCATCTATGATCTCATCAAATTTATCTATCCATTTATTCAAAATATCATCCCACTTATTCAATAATATTTTGATTAAATTTATCTATTTTTATACAGAACTTATTTAAAAATATAATATAACCCTAAAACAATAAGTAAAATAATCCCTAAATAAGTACCGTATTCTCCTAATTTGGAAGAAGAGTATTTTCCAATAATTAAACCAAAATAAGTAAACGAGGCCGCACACAAACTAAAAATAATTCCCGATAATATAACATTATTAGTAATAGCAAATAAACCTAAACCAGTTGAAAAACTATCTAAGCTAACGGAAATACCAATTAAAAACATATTAAGAAAATTAAAGTTTAAATCTTTATCTTCTTTTTTAATTAACTCTAATATCATTTCTATAGCAATAAAGATTAAAATAATACCAAGTAAAAGATTAGAATTAATACTTAATACATTAATAATCCCTTTACCTAAAATAGTTCCAAAAAGAGGCATAAAAAAATGTAAAAGCCCCACTAAAACAGTAAATATTATAATTTTTTTCTTACTTATATTAAATGATCCAATACTTAAACAAACAGAAAAAGTGTCCATTGACAAAGAAATACCAATTAAAAATAAAGAAATCAATATGGACACAATATCACCCTAATAAAATATATTTATCTTATTTAAATTTATTAATTAATTCTTGAGCATAAAATTCATATTCAGCATCTTTTAAATTATCTTCTTCATCAAGCAAACATAAAGGAGGAAATAAAACACACCACCAATTATGACCGGTACCATTTCCTAAAGTAATTACTAGACTTTCATAATTTCCAGCTTCATACTCTACTCCCTTATAATTTTTTATTGGAAAATAATTACTACCATAATTTATATCATAACTTACATTATATTCTTTTAAAATATTATCTACTTTATCTAAATTATTTTTTATTCTATTTCTAGCAATATCAATATTATTAGTATCACCAATTATATCATATAATTCACTTTCTACTTTATCTTTAATTTCTAATTTTAATTTTTGATCTTCTTCACTATCACTATTAGCAATAATTCGAAATCTAATTGCATTATCCGGTATTAATATTTGTTCTTTCTCATTAAATAATACCCCCACTACTATTAATATAAACAAGATAATTATTATTTTTTTCATCATATCACCTAATTTATATTGTTTAATAAATTATTTATTTATTCAAAAAA
>CANRLB010000051.1 GCA_947631365.1 uncultured Bacilli bacterium
TTACTTGTTTTTACGTGCATTTAGTTCTTTAATATCCTATTTTTTACATTACGAGAATTTAACTTTTTATTCAACGAATATAAAGTTTTTAAATTTTAGTAATTGATTAAATTATAATTTTTATATTATAATATAAAAAGAGAAAAAGTAATTTTTCCCTTAATAAGAAATTATATCAATTTTAACATTTTAAAGTTTAGTATTTCGGATTAATGTTTATATTTTGATATATTTCTTTTTTTTATTTTACAAATTCCCATAAATAAATCATATCTATTTTTAACATTTAAAGATTTAGTATTTCGGATTAATGCTTATCTTTTATGATATTTTTTATTTATTACCATCCCTATATTTTCTCTTTTTTATATTATTTATTAAGCAGCTGCAGCAGCAGAAGTTGTTTCACAGTTAGATACTGTAGTTTGAATTTCAACAGTCAATTCTTTACCAGCTAAATAGCTTTGATCTACACCAGCTTCTTTACTTTTATTTACTAACCATATATCAGCTTTTAAATCATAACTTAGTTTATTTTGTTTGAACTCCAATTTTCCATTATTTAAATTAAATGTAGCCGTTCCTGTTTTTTCATCAGCTGAAGAGCCATTATAACTAAAAGTACTTCCCGCTAAATCCACACTAGTTGCACCATTTAGTCCTTCAATACCAGATAAAGTAACGAAAGCATCACCAGTTTTTAAATTTCCTGCCATAGTTCCTTTTACTGTAACTAAAACAGATAAATCACATTTAACAGTGTCGGTTTCATTTGCACCAGTTAATTTTATTGTTGCAACATTAGGGCTTACTGCGTCAGATGACCAAATTCCACCTGAGCTTTGTCCATCATTATCTTCAGCGGAGGCTTTACTAATAGCGTAATATGATTTATCATTTTCTAGTTTTGCCATATCTTGTGTTGAAACAAACAATTCTAAATCTTTTTTACCTTCATCTATATTTATTACGCCAATTTTACCAGTACTTGCCTTTACATTAGTAGTAGATGATTGTGGATTTGCAACACTAAAGTATGCAAATGTTGCTCCAACTACTGCAACCAAAAGTGTAGCAACTGCTATTACTGTTAATAACATTGTATTTTTCTTGTCCATTTTCTACCTCCTCTCTTTCCCTATATTGATAGTCTTTTTCCATATCTTCTTTATGAAACTTTCTCTATCTATAAGTACATTATACCCCCCCCCGAAATTGAATTGTCAATCCCATAAAATACATTTTTACTTTTTTGTTTTTTGCAACATAAAAAAAAGAGAAAAATATTTTTCCCTTAAATAAATATATCTTTTTTAACATTTTAAAGTTTAGTATTTCGGAATTAATGTTTATATTTTGATATATTTTTAATCTACACATTTCCCATAAATAAATTATCAATTTTTAACATTCAAAGATTTAGTATTTCGGATTAATGCTTATCTTTTATGATATTTTATTTATAACCTTCCCTTAATCATTTTTCTCTTTTTATTTTATTTATTAAGCCCCAGCACCAGCAACCGATGTAGTTTGACAATCAGTTACTTGTGTTATAAGTGTTACTTTTAAATTTTTATCAGCTAAATAATTTTGATTTCCAGAATTATTATCATATTTATTTGTCATCCAAATTTTGGCCTTTATTGTCTTACTATTGTCATTTTTTAAATCTATTTCACCAACACCAGTAAAAGTTACGGTTCCAGTTTTATTATCATTGTCACTACCATTAAAATTTACTTTAGGTGTTTGTGACTCTATATCTCCAAAATCAAAACTTTCAACTCCGCTAAATCCTTCATAATCGCTCGAACTTAAAGTAATGAAAAGATCTCCCTTTTTTAAATTACCTGTCATGGTTCCACTTAAATTAGCTTGTACACTAATTTTACATTTAACTGTATCATTTTCACCAGCCCCAGATAAAGAAATTGTAGCTATACTAAAATCTTTTTCTTTTTTTGAATATACACCACCAGTAGCAGAGCCATCGTTACCTTCAGAAGCTGTTGATTCAATAGCATAATATTTTTCATCAGAACTTAATGGCTTGTTCATATCTTGAGCTGTTAATTTTAAAGCATATTCCTTTGCATCATTTGTAACATTTACAGCACCTATTTTACCTGCACTTGCAGAAACATTTGTAGTAGCACTTTGAGTACCAGTTACACTAAAGTATGCAAATGTAGCACCTACTACTGCAACCAAAAGTGTTGCAACTGCTATTACTGTTAATAACATTGTATTTTTCTTGTCCATTTTCTACCTCCTCTCTTTCCCTATATTGATAGTCTTTTTCCATATCTTCTTTATGAAACTTTCTCTATCTATAAGTACATTATACCCCCCCCCGAAATTGAATTGTCAATCCCATAAAATACATTTTTACTTTTTTGTTTTTTGCAACATAAAAAAAAGAGAAAAATATTTTTCCCTTAAATAAATATATCTTTTTTAACATTTTAAAGTTTAGTATTTCGGAATTAATGTTTGTATTTTGATATATTTCTAATCACAAATTTCCCATAAATAAATTATCAATTTTTAACATTCAAAGATTTAGTATTTCGGATTAATGCTTATCTTTATGATATTTTATTTATAACCTTCCCTTAATTATTTTCCTCTTTTTTATATAATCTATTAAGCACCAGCTCCAGCAGCAGAAGTTGTTCCGCAATCAGAAACAGAAGTCGTTATAGCTACTGTTAATTCTTTATCAGCTAAATAATTTTGTAAGCCTGTATCTGATGAACTTTCTTTTTTCTTATTTACTAGCCAAACCTTAGCTTTTAATTCTTTGGTTGCACTAGAACCAGAACCAGTCAACGAAAAACTATCTTTAGTACTACTATATGTTCTATTTGCTTGAGTGTCATTTTCCATAGTTTTTAAAGTTGATAAATCAATTTGTTCCACACCATCTAGTCCATCAATACCAGTTAATGATAAAAAAGCGTCACCTTGTTTTAACTCTTTTACCATACTTCCGGTCAAAGATACTAAAACATTAACATTACACTTAACCGTATCACCTTCATTAGCACCACTTAAAGCAATTGTAGCAACAGTTAGGCCATCGGATGTTGTTGCCCATTTTCCACCAGTTGTTGCGCCATCATTACCAGTATTACCAGAAATTGCATAATATTGTTTATCTATATCTTGAGGAGCCATATCTTGGGCAGTAACTTGTAAATTTAAATCATTGCTTCCTTGTGTAACATTTACAGCACCTATTTTTCCTGTATTAGCTTTTACATTTGTAGTAGCACTTTGAGTACCTGTCACACTAAAGTATGCAAATGTAGCGCCTACTACTGCAACTAATAATGTAGCAACAGCGATAACTGTTAATAACATTGTATTTTTCTTGTCCATTTTCTACCTCCTCTCTTTCCCTATATTGATAGTCTTTTTCCATATCTTCTTTATGAAACTTTCTCTATCTATAAGTACATTATACCCCCCCCCGAAATTGAATTGTCAATCCCATAAAAATACTTTTTTACTTTTTTATTTTTCGTAACATAAAAAAAGTAAACTATCTAAGTTTACCTCCTAATCATTTGTAATATTAAATTCAACTGCTATATTAAAAGTTTGATAACTATCTTTTTCAAATTCATAATCAACACTTTTAATAATTCTATAAGTTCCATTTGCTAACTTTCCATAATCATCTTTCCAGTCAATTTTAATTTCATTACTTTCTTTAGATTTTAAAATAATTGCTGGCTCATTAAAATTTAATTTTACATCTATTTTATGCCATTCACCATCTTTTTTAATTTCCATTTCATATGGATTTCCATAAATAATATTTTTATCACTATTATTAAATATAATTAATGTAACACCAGTATTTTTTAATGTTCCTTCTTTAATAGACATAGAAATACCATTATTTGGATTAACTTCTACTATATCTGATTTTTCTCCTATCTCAAACTTATTTTAAATCTTACCACAACCGGCTAACCCAACTAACAAAACTAAAATAAAACAAAAATTTAAAACCTTTTTCATTAATACTTCCTATCTATGTTTAAATTGTATCATATTTAATGTAAATTTCAATTACATGTACCGCCCTTTTCAAGTATCCTTTTTTTTAGATAATTTAATGAATCTAATGCCTCTTTATAAGAATTACCTGCACTAAGGCCAATATCAGGCAAGGTAATATTATTATTTTGATCTCTTTCTTCGATATGTAATCGCCATATATTATCATTGACAATAACAAATTCTTTTTTATCTTCATCATATTTATTATAAACACCTGGAGTAATAAATAAACGAATACTTTTATTATTAATATTGCAATTAGCATATTCTTGATAATCACTAGTATAATCTTTTAAAGTAACAATATATATGATAAAACCAATTAATATAAATAAAATTAAAAAGTAAAATATTATTAGAAATAACCTCACTACCTTAAATTGATTTTTTACCATCTTTTCCGTACCACTCATTTTTTCAATTAAGACATTTTTAGTATCAATTTCTAATAATTCATCAGCTGTAATTTTAAATATTTTTGTTAAGAGAACAACTTGTTCTGATGATGGCATTGTTTCATTTAACTCCCAATTAGAAATTGTTTGTCTAGAGACTTTAAGCATCTCTGCTAATTCTTCTTGAGATAAATTTTGTTTCTTACGATACTTAGAAATATTTTTTCCTAAATTCATTTTTTCACCTTCCGCCTTAATAATATAACAATTAAAAAACTATTACTATCAAAAAATTTGGGAATTACGTCAAAATTATTAGGAATATTATTTTATAAGTTAAAAAACAAACCCACAGATTTGTTTTTAAGATATATATTTTATATTTATATATTTATTTCATATTCAAGCATTATATTAAACATAACTTTATTATCTTTTTTTATTTAATAACTTAGTATGACTTTCTAAAGGAAAAAATATATTATTTTTTCCAATTTCAAAATAAGCTTCAGTTAATTTATCTAAACCATTTTGATATGGTTTAGGGCATCTTTCACACCCAAGTAAAGCTTTAATTTCTTCATCTGTATAACTATCAAAGCAAGTAGTAATTAAATTATCTAAAAAAGACATATCACCAATGGTAAATAATTTTTTTATTTCAGCTAATTTAGTATACATACTTATATCAAGTTGTTGCATAAGAGTGCCTTGTTGAATACGAAGTACTCTATAATCATCAGTAGAATTTTTATGAACATATTCATTACGACATTTTAAAAAGTTATCATATTCTTTTTCAATAAAAATTAAATTATAATCTTTATTTTCTATTTCATTTTCCCATATATCAAATACTCCAGCAGCATAACGATAAGGATATTCGAGGGCCTTCTCATCAAGCTTACCATAAGTTATATCATGTAGTATTTGTGAGCGATGGCCAAATGGCTTTATCTTAATTTGTTCATAGTCATCACCTTTAAGAATTTCTATATTTAAAAAATTGCCATCTCTTAAAATCATTAAATCAATTTTTCCTAAATCTTCTCTTTCACAATGAATCGTTGGATGACATAAGCAGTTTAAACCAAAGGCCGTATCAACACTACTTTCAAACATAACTTCTCCACTAAAGCATAAATCTGGTTTTTCAAATTGATACTTAATTTCTGTTACCCACGATCCGTTTTTACCAGGTATATCTCCTTCCGGATCATTAATGAAACGAGCTTCAGCTATAGGAAATGTAGCGTTTAATTTACCAACTGGTGATGATGTATTCATTATTACTATCCCATTATTGAAGTATAATTCACCTATAATATTCATACCCCTATCATATATTTTAAGTTTAGTAAATTCATAAATATCTTCTTTTTCTTCTAAAATAAAATTAAATAAATTTAAAAATATGCAAGCTGCACTAGTATTTTGGGCTAAAGTTAAATATTTTCGCATCCATAATCCTTCTTTCTAAGATTGATTTTATTATACCATATAACTATTAACTTCTCATTAACTTATCATTGCTTTCATATATTAAATTAGAATTATTTATAATATTTTCTAATTCATCTTCTTTAGCATTATTTATTTTAGAAAGATTTATATTAGTATAATAAACTTTATAGTAAAATAGTAAATTATTTAAATTAATATGATGATTATATAATTTATTTAAATCTAGTGATATATTATTATCTTTTTCTAATAGATTAATCATATTACTTTTATAATTAATAAATATTAAACCAACTTCAATACCATTTTCTAAATATTTTGTTATTATATAATTTACTTCCCCATCATAAGTGGTATAAAAATCTAAATATTCATTATTTTCTTCATTTATTAATAACATATTTTCTTTATCATAAGATTGCCTAAAATTATAATTTAAAATTGTATAAGATAATAAAAATAATAATATAACACTAATAACAGCTAAATATATTCCTATTAAAACATTTATATATTTATTCTTATTTTTAACATTTGTAACAACACTTACAATATTCTCTGCAAATTTTTCTTGATATTCTTTTTCTTGGACTTTTTCACCACTCATTAAATCATTTAAAGAAATTTCTAATTCTTCACATAAAGGTTTAAACAAAGATAAATCAGGCATATTTTTACCATTTTCCCAATTACTTACAGAACGATCTGAAACTTTTAATTTTTCTGCTAACTCTTTCTGTGTTAACTTTTTTTCTTTTCTCATCTTAGCAATAAACTTGCCTATTTTTTCTTGATCCATAACACACTCCTGTTTTCATTTTACAACAAAGTTTAATTTTTTAACATGAAACGTTACTGGAGTTTTCAAAAACTTCTGGGTAGTTTATTTTTCTTTTCTTTTTCTAACTCTTTAAGACTTTTCTTTGGTGTCGGTAAATCTTCTGGCATAGTTCCACCTAATTCTTTAATTGTATTTCTTATCTTATTTCCAACTTCATAATGTGTTTTGTTAGCTATCGTTTCTGTTTTAACGTTATCTCTTTTTAACTTTGATTCTGTTTGGGTAATTCTAAATAAATTGACAGCTAGCTCTTCACTTCCCATATTATCTAAAATATCTTCCCTATATCTTAAACCTTTTCTTTTCGCTATATCATCTGCTGTCTCCCCATTATATAATCCTCTATATCCAGCATTATGAAATTGATCAAAATTTTTTACTCCGGCATTCTTTGCAGCTATATTTAATGAATAATTTCCCCTTCTAGTTAAATTCCTTTGATATAATCTTTTTTCATCTTCCGATAACTTACTATACTCTAATTCAGAAATTTCTTGCTTTCTTGTTTGAATTGCAAAATATGTTTGAGCTAAAGCAATTACTTCTTTTCTACTATCACCATTTTGGGCTATTAAATAACAAGCATATCTTGATAATTTATAATCATCAATTGTTTTTGTAGCACCTTTAGGCATATCTATCGTTTTGTCGGCGCCGACAAAATGATCACCAATTCTATTTTCACTTAATTCACAAGTGACTTGAGCTCTTTTTATTACTCCTTCAAATTTTCGCCATTCCTTATAGTCTAGAGCCATTTGTAACTC
>CANRLB010000052.1 GCA_947631365.1 uncultured Bacilli bacterium
AAACAAGATAATTATTATTTTTTTCATCATATCACCTAATTTATATTGTTTAATAAATTATTTATTTATTCAAAAAAAGAAGAGATTGCTCTCTTCCAGGATTAAGTCTATGAAGGTTTTTACGAGTTTTCCTTCTCGATGAATCTAAGTCGAGATAATAAATGGATTGCTTAAAGAACCATTTCCACCAGTAATTAAGGCCGAAGTATCCAACAAGAAAACGGGTCTAACGAAACCAGGCGAGTAATTCTCTCCCGCATAGCCATATCGAGCCTGGTCTTCCGTAGGCTTACCTCCAATTTTAAACCAACGTCTACATCCATAATCGTTATATTCCGTGCCAAAAGTCAAAGTCAACTCATAGTCTTTAGAGGATCTCGGATCTATACCACAATTTTCAAAATACATCCAACTTTCCTTACATTTATATTGGTCGTGACAAAAATCAGATGTTCCTTCTTCCGGCATAGTAAAATAGTAGTCAGAAAGGTAAATCAGCCCAATCTTAGCTTTCGCGATACCTCCAGTAACAACATAATTTTCTGGAGGTAAGTTTCCAACGTCAGCTGTTTTCAATCCCCAATATTCATCACTAATTAAATTAACCCAATTAGAATTTTCTTGAAGATATTCAAATTTTCCTGAAGTATTATTTAAAAAAAGATTAGTGTCTCCTTCAGAACCCGTTTTCTGTCCATTAGTAACTCCATTTAATCTTAACCCCAAATAAACCTTATGGTAAGACCCAGAGCTCTCCGTCGCCCAAATATGGGTTTTTGTAGAACAATCATTAACGTCTGACCAATAATAATACGAATAAGCATTCACTTCACTTATATTTGTATTCAGCATTAATTTTATATTCCCATTTTCATTTATTCCTATTATACGATATAAATATTCACTATTTAAATCATTTTTACAATCTTCTATATTATTTGTTCCAAAGCATACAAAATTATCAACTACTTCAGTACATCCGCCATTATCGGCATTACAATTTCCTTGAAATCTATAAAGTCCTCCTAATAATTCAGATGATAGCCCTTTTGGTCTATTATTTTCATTTAATAATTCTAATCCTGTTATACCTTTTTTTAATGTTGTAATTCTTAATTCATTATTTGTATTTTTTCTTCCTGATCCATCTGTTGCTTCTACAGTTATTGTATATTCTGTTCCAGATTCTAATCCACTAAATGTACATTTATTATTTTCATAATTACCTGTAACCTCATTTGTATCTTTTATTGCTTTACACTTTACTTCTTGTACTCCTATTGTATCTGTTACTGTTACTCCTATTTCTATACTATCCTCTGTTACTGTTGGTTCTCCTAATGTTATTGATGGTGCATTAGTATCTAATGTTATTGTTTCCTTTTTTTCTATTTCTGATGTATTATTCGCTTTATCTTTTAAGTATACATAGATTGTCTTTTCTCCTTCATTTGTTGATACTGTTATATTTCCACTTTTACTTGTTACTCCATTTATTTGTTCCCAACTATTACATTCTTTATTCTCACTTACACATATTTGAGCTACATCATCATTTGCCCATGTAACACTATACGTTACATTTGCTGTATGGGTATATTTTGATTTATCACTTAATGTTGTATTTGCTTCACTACTTCCTGTTAATGTAAATGTACTTACTTCTGGTTTATCTTCATCTTTATCAAAATATATATTGCAATAAATACTTTTTTGACTTGTTACTATAATACTTCCATCTATTACTCCATTAGATAAGCTTTGTTCTATTGCATTGGATACTTCATTATTACTTCCATATTCATAACATTTAGTTTTATTTGTATTTAATAAGTATCCTTTGTTTGGATATGTTTCTGTTGTTGAATAGTCATTATCTGTTTTACTTGAGTTTTGTTCTTTTTCTAAATATATTGCAAATTCGCTATATACGATATTATTAAATTAAGTATATCGTTAATAGCGATATAAGTCAATATCTTTATTTACGATACGTTAAATTTTAGATGTGAGATTATGAATAGACTAAAAGAACTTAGAAAAGAAAAAAATTTATATCAAAAAGATATTGCTAAAGAGCTTAACATGAGTCAAAATGGGTATTCACAATATGAAACTGAATTATCAAATATCTCAACAACTAAGCTTAGAAAATTAGCAATAATTTTTGATGTTAACATTGATTATATTTTAAATTTAACAGATATAAAAACACCTTATAATCCATCACATATAATTAAGACTGCCAATAACATGAATAGATTAAAAGATGTTAGAGAAGATCGCGACTTACTGCAAACGGATATTGCTAAAATACTTAGTATGAGTCAAAACGGATATTCGCAATATGAAACTAGTTATTGTGATATTCCAATTACTAAATTAATTATATTAGCTATATATTATGATGTTCCAATTGATTATTTATTATATTTAACTGATGAAAGAATTCCTCATAAACGTAAAAAAAATACTCTTTAATGAGTATTTTTAAACATTGCTTTAGCACATCTTAGCATTTGACAAGTATATCCAAGTTCATTATCATACCAAGATACTATTTTATATAATCTTATTCCATTTACTTCAACCATATTTGTAAGTAATCCATCAACTAAAGAACCGCATCTTTTACCAATAACATCACTTGATACAATTGGGTCTTTAGTGAATCTTAATGTTTCGCTTTGATTATTCATAAATAAATTATTTATATCATCAATTGATGGTGATGATACTAATTCTAAAGTTACATCAATTAAAGAACCATCTGAGACAGGTACTCTATAAGCAATACCATCAAATTTACCTTTTAAATCTGGAATAACTAGTCCAATTGCTGATGCTGCCCCAGTTGAAGCTGGAATAATATTTTGACTAGCAGCTCTTCCACGTCTTGCATATATTCCTTTTTTATGAGCTATATCAAGAGTTTCTTGATCATTAGTAAAAGCATGTACTGTACTCATAAAACCTTTAACAATTCCATAATTATCATTTAATAATTTTAAAACAGGGGCTAAACAATTAGTCGTACAACTAGCAGATGATACAATTTGTTCAGTTCCATCTAAAATATTATCGTTAACACCATAAACAATTGTCTTCATATCGCCTTTACCTGGAGCTGATATTAATACTTTTTTGGCCCCAGCACTAATATGTTTCATGGCATCTTCATATTTTGTAAAGACACCCGTACATTCTAAAACTAAATCAACATTTAAATCTTTCCATGGTAAATTAACTGGATCTTTTTCACTAAATACTCTAATTCTTTTTTTGCCTGCAATAACAATATCATTACCATCAAAAGAAATTTCTTCTTCATGGAATGAACGATGAACTGTATCATATTTAAGTAAATATGCTAATTCTTCCGCATTTGATAAATCATTAATTGCCACTATATCAAAATCACTTGTGGTAATCATTTCTCTAAATGCTACTCTTCCTATTCTTCCAAAACCATTAATCGCTACTTTAATCATTGCATCCTCCTATAAATTCTCTAAGTATCGAATCTTCTGTTACATACTCACTTGGTATAGTATAAAATATTTTTAAAAAATTTAATAATCTTCTTGCTTCTTCATAATAATCACTATCAACTCTAATACTTCTAAGTAAAGGTTCAACATAAACTTTTAATACTCCTATTTCATAAGTAAGAGCGGTATTAATTATTTTATCAGCTTGATGAATATATGGAAAAATATTTTTTTCTTCACCATTTCTTACATTTTGCCAAGTTTGAATAGTATCATTAACATTATAATTTCTTGTCCGATTATCCCTTACTATTCTTCTTATTAATCTTAAATCTGTTGTGGAAATATAATTATGTCTATCTATATTAAGAGGAATAAAAGGACTTAAATAAATTTTATATTTATATTTATTATCAATACTTGGAAGTAATTCATCATTTAAAGCATGTAAACCTTCAATTAAGATAATACTATTATCTTTCATTTTTACGAAATTATCATTATATTCTTTTTTACCACTTATAAAATTAAAACTAGGAATACTAACTTCTTCACCATTTAATAATTTTTTTAATGTATTATTAAATAAATTTAAATCAATTGCCGTTAAGCATTCAAAATCATATTCACCATTTTCATTTTTAGGTGTTTCTTCTCTTTCTAAGAAAAAATCATCTATAGATAATTTAATGGGATCAAACCCTTGGGATTCAAGATATGTAGCTAACTTTTTAGCTGTTGTTGTCTTACCACTTGATGATGGCCCGGCAATTAAAATAAATTTAATATTTCGATTATTAGTAATTTCTTTTATTGTATCATAAATATTTATATTAAAAAGCAATTCACACGATTTAATAAAATCTTTAATTTTCCCATTACTAACGGTATTATTTATTGATGTTACATATTTCATATTTAATGTTTCTAACCAATTTTTTCCCATTAAGAAAGAATTTATTATATTATCATAATGAACATATTCAGGAAGTTCACCTTGACACCGCCAGTTAGGAATTAAAAATACTAATCTATTTCTTCCTAAATAAACAATATCATATTTAGTTATACTCCCCGTACTATAAGGCATATTATTATAAAAATAATTATAAGTACCATTTAATTCATATAAAGTAACTGCAACATCAGATATATTTTGAATATTTTCATATTTTTCTTTTTGATTCATATTTTGATAAAATTTAAGAGCATCTTTTTTACTAACAGTATATTTTTTTATAGGTAAATCATCAGAGATTATTCTAGCCATAATTCCTTTAACCTTACTTAAATCTTCTTGAGTAAGTATTTTATCTCCCACAATTTCTCCTAAAAATCCTTTAGGTACACTATGTTGATAAGTTATATCTAAATTAGGATAAGCCTCTTTTAAAGCTACTTCAAAAATCATTTCTAAACCACTTTTATAAATTTTATTACCTATTATATCATTTATATCTATAAATGATATTTTTTCATCTATAGTAGCTTTATCATTAAGAGAAAATACTTCATTATTTATTCTTACTCCTAAAACATTTTTATCCATATTAAAAGCTTTACTTATTTCATAATAAGTTGTATATTTAGGAAATTCTTTTTTTTCTCCATTAATTAAACTAATTAAAATTTTTTCCATATCAACTAGTCCCTTATCTTTACTTTATTATCATATCACATTTTATTTTTTTTTTGAATAAAAAATGCAAAATTCTTATATTATAATTATAGGTGATATTATGAATTTAATTCCGACAGTTATTGAAAAGGAAAGTAATAGAGAATATGCATTTGATTTATATTCACGTTTACTTAATGATCGAATCATTTTTTTAAATGGTGAAATTAATGATAATGTAGCAAGTATTGTTGTATCAGAACTTCTATATTTAGATAGTTTAAATCATAATGATATCTATTTATATATTAATTCTCCTGGAGGTTCTATTACAAGTGGAATGGCCATTTATGATACAATGAACTATATTAAAAGTGATATTAAAACAATTTGTATAGGTTTAGCGGCATCGATGGGAGCATTTATCTTAGCAAATGGAACAAAGGGAAAAAGATGTAGTTTACCAAATTCTGAAATTATGATTCATCAACCACTTGGGGGTACGCAAGGTCAAGCTACCGATATTAAAATTGCTGCGGAAAGAATTTTAAAAATTAAAGATAAATTAAATCATATTTTATCCAATGCCACTGGTAAAAGTATTGAAATACTTGAAAAAGATACGGAAAGAGATAATTTCATGGATCCAGGTGAAGCATTAGAATATGGCTTAATTGATGAAATAATTAAAGAGCAAAATTAAAAATACTAATCACTAGTATTTTTTTTATCCCACTTAATTATTATATCACCTTCCGTTGAAAGTAAAAAATTCTCTCTAGCATAATTAATTAAGCCTTCATTTTCACTTAATCTTGCAATTTCAGTATTTAATTTATCTTCAGTTTCTAATAAATAATTATATTTATTATTTAATTCTCTTTCTAATTTTTTATTGCTCATTATTTGTTGCCAATCTTTATAAACGGAAGCAATTAAAAGAGATAGCAAAGTAATTATTGCTGTCAAAATTAAAACAAGTCTCTTTTTTTCTTTCTTGCTTTTCTTATGCATTAGCTATCTTCCCTTTTATATTTAATTTAAGATTAGCATAAGATTATAACTATTTCAATTCTTTAAAATCCTTTTGACATAAATTTTACTTTTCAATTTTTTATATAAAATAATTCCTATCATAAATCCTAATAGAACAGTTAAAATAAAATAAATATGAAAATATCCTTTATTTAAATGATATAAAATTATTATATAAATTATCGACATATCAATAACATATATAAAAGTAATAATATGTTTATAAATTACTTTTAATTTATCTATTAGTTTAAAATTAATAATTGTTAAAAAAGCAAAAATTATACCATAAAAGAAAGAAATTAAAAAAGATAATAATTGTAAATTAGCACTCATTATTTAAACAATTTAGAAAGTAAACTTTCTTCTTTATTTTTTTTCATATTTTCAATATAAGCAAAACTTATTAATTTTCCCTTTATTTTAACATTACCATCATGCGTATCTAGTTTAACTATTTCTAATCCTTCTCCTTTAAGAAGAATAACCCCCATATTTGACTCCATTAAAAACTCTTGATCATCAAAACTGCTTATTTTATTTATACCACTTAAACTTATAACACTACGGTCAGTTATTTTTATTTCATGGGAACCATAATTTACCATATCTATATTACTTTCCATATTGTCCTCCTAAATAAAGATATGTTTTAAGTAATAAAAAAAGAACTAACAAATATTATTATTTGCTAATTCTTAATGTTATTTACTAGGTATATTATCTTTTTTATCAATCATTTTTATTTCTTGATAAATAGATCTGGCCATGGGAACCACTGCTGAAGATGTCAAGAATCTTTGAATATTTTCAACATTAATAATATATTGATTGTTTTTTGTAATAGCTATTCCCTTAGAAATAATTTGGTCTATTATTTGTTTTTCATTTTGTAATGAACTACACATATATTCATATACTTCTAAGTTTTGAGCCATAATGTTTTCTCTATCTATAACATCTTGATTATATTCTATTCTTAGTCCCCATTTTATATCATATAACCAATTTTTGATTATTTGATACATTTCTTGATATACTTTATCCATATTAAGTAATCCTAGTTTTCTTCTTCAACAGTTGGATTATTATATTCTTCTAAGATTTTTGTTTCAAACATTTCTCTTGTTTCAGCATTAGTTGGATGAACAATATCTTCGAATTTTTCATCGTTTACTTTGCGACTAGGCATAGCGCAAAATAATCTGTTTTCTCCTTCTATTATTCTAATGTTGCTTACTACGAAGCAATCATCGATAGTGACAGTTGCATAACCTTTAAGTCTTGAACCCTCTCTATC
>CANRLB010000053.1 GCA_947631365.1 uncultured Bacilli bacterium
AGGGGATAAGTGAATCGAACACTTATCTAAGGTTTTGGAGACCCCTATTTTACCATTAAACTAATCCCCTAGATATAGCCACGAATTATTATAGCATATAACCATAAAAATGGCTACTGGCACAAATTGTGGCACAAAATTTTATTTTTTATTTTTTCTCATGGGCATTATTCCCAGTATTTATAATACTTTCAAAGAGCATCAATTCATTTCAAGTCAGTCGGTTTTGGAGACTCCTATTATACCATTTAACTAATCCCCTAAATGGATACGAAAAGATTATACCATAATTATTTTAAAAATAAAAGCATAATATAAAATAGGTGATTTATATGCTTATTAATTATACAGATAAAGAACTTGATCTACTTGCAAGAATTATGCGAGCTGAAGCTTTAAATGAAGGTGATCTTGGGATGCTTATGGTTGGTAATGTAGTTGTTAACAGGGTAGTGGCTGATTGTCTAACTTTTAAAAATATCGATTCTATAACAGATGCAATTTATCAACCTAATCAATTTTCAGGAACGGAAAGTTCTCTTTATTATGGGGCTGCAACAACAATGGAAAGGCGGCTTGCTGAAAGAGTTTTAAGAGGAGAGTATTATTATCCTGCTACTGATGCCCTATGGTTTTATGCTCCAGGAAATAATTCTTGTCAAAGTACTTGGTATAGCCAACCTTTAGCGGGTAAATACAAAAACCATTGCTTTTATCGACCTAAAATGGGTGAGTGTCCTCAATTATATTAAAATTATGGTTTTAAACTTCTAACTACTAAATCAATACCATCTTTTTTTTCGTAAAATTCTTCATTTAGAGAGTATGAATTTGCAGGCAATTTAAAAATAACTGGACAGAATTCTCTTAATAAAGAGGCATTATTAGAATACATTATTTCTCCTTCATTAGGATAGCCAATATACATAGATGTATTATTAACAATAATAAATAATTGATGAGTAGTAAAATTATAAGTAAGGTAACTAAAATTAACGTTACTCTCTAAATATTTTAAAATATTACTACCATTGTACATGGCCATTTTACTTGATTCACTATTAAAAATTATTAAGTTTCTCAATAATTCGCTAGTAGTTGAGCCTTTAGAATCTGGAAAGAGTTCTTTTAACTTGGCAAAATCAAAATCTGTTATCGTCCAACAATCATTATTATAAATAGCGGGTTCAAAAATTGTATGATTATTAATTTCTTTAAGTGAAACATTTTTAGTAAAGATAATTCCATCTTCAAAGATCATTCTTGCTTGTTCATCTTTTCTTGCGTATTTACTCATTTGAGTAGAAATATCTTCCCAAGTTATAACATGACCTTTATATACTAAATAAGTACTACTATTTATTTTTTCATCAAAAGATGAAATTTGTAAATAATCTTTTTTGCTTAATTTACTATTTAAAGGTAATGAATCTAATTCTTTTTCATCAAAATTTGGTATCATTTCTTTTAATTTAGTAAGTAATTCACCATTAAACTTTTGATAAATGTCTCTTAAAATATAATTTTGACTTCTTATATAGCTAGCAAACTCTGGATATTTATCCATTAAAGCTTTTATTTGATAAAACATTTTTTGCCCTTTTCTAACTACATTTAGTAATAAGCTATCAATATAATTCTCTACTTCTTTTATTTTAGTTGATCCACATACTTTACTTTTAAGGTCATATTTTTCATCGACTTTCTTTTTACTTTCGTCAATTAAAGAACCACCAATAACAAAAAATGCATCAAAGCTTTCTTTATTATATTCCTCCATTTTATAAATCCAAATAGTTTTAACATCTGTTTCTAAATTTTTATTAGCAGATTCTTTAGCATAAAAATCTAAAATTTCTAAAAATCTTTCTTTAAAATACGCATCGCTAATTTGTTTATCACTAGAATATGTTCCAAATTCTTTTATAATTTCTTTTTTTGCTTTTAGAAAAACTTCTTTATAATTTACATTATAAAAATGTTTGTGGTATTCATTATGCCTATTGTACCAATAATTAAATAAACTATAAAATTTATCATTAAAATTTATTTTAAATGTTGATGCTAAATCTTTAATAACTTCGACAACTTTTTGATAAAAATCTTTCACACTTATGTAAGAACGATAAAAAGCATTCGCTGGATTTAGAGAAGTAAAATTAATATTTTGCCAAAAAATTTGTTTAAAAACTGTTTCAGAATTCCAAGTTGCAATATTATGGTCTTTTAAAATAGCTATAATTATTTCTTTATAACATTTTTCAACATAGTTATTAAATTCATCATAATCATTAATGAAATTAGTTAAATCGCTAAATTCTTTAAAAGAAGGATGAGCATTTTTAAATTCTTCAGCTTTGGCTTTTAATTTATCGGCATAAGTTTTTAAATAATCAGGATAATTATTAAAAATAGACACTTGAGAATCTAAAGTAAATTCATTATCAGAGACGTTAAGAAAAACATCTAAACTTTGATAAATTTCAGCAACATATTTCTTTGCTTCTTCTATTTTTCTAGAAATGTATTGTAGTTTTTGTTCTTTATTTCTTTGCGATAAAAGAGTAAATTCACTACTATCATCAATCATACTATATAGTTTATTTTCTTTTAAAAATTTATAAGCTTCTAATATATCTCTATTTTTTCCATTATGTTTAGCATGAAATTCAATTGCGGTAGGACTTAATTTTTCATAAGCATTTCTAAGATCATCATAAGTAAAACCTTCATCTAATTCTAATATAGTCATTGCTTGTTCTTTAGTCATATTATCACCAACTTTGCCCACTATTTTAACATGTAAGTAACTTTATGTAAATAAAAAGTTTAATTTAATTATTTCTATTTTTAGGTGTTATATTAAATTTAACGAGTTTCCATTTATAAAATAGTGTTATTTTTGTAAAAAGTATGTTATAATCTTCTCACGAGGGAGTGAATTTAATGAAAGTATTAAAGAAAAATTTACCTAAGGGTGTTAAAAAAGTATATACTACATATAAAGGTGTAAAAGTTAAATTAATACCTATGCCAAAAAAAACAAAAAAGAATAAATAATTGATTTTGAAGTTATTTATTCTTTTTTTATTAAGCTTTGCACAGTTTACGAATATATGTTATTATTTAATTAGATGATGGATATGGATTTAAAAAGTATTAAAGGTATTGCAGATAATACAGAAAAAAAATTAAATAATTTAGGCATTTATAATATTCAAGATTTAATAGAATATTATCCTTATCGTTATAATTTTATTAATTTGACTCCCATAAAAGATGTAAAAGAAGATGAAGTAGTTACAGTAAAATGTATTGTTGCTGAAATACCTCGAGTCCAATATATCAAAAGAAATTTTAATCGCATGATTTTTAAAGCTATAAGTGGAAATGATCTTTTTAATGTCACTATTTTTAACCGAGCTTTTTTAAAACCTCATTTAACTTTGCATAAAGAAATTGTTTTATTTGGTAAATACAAAAGATTAAATAATAGCTTTGTTGCTAGTGATATTAAATTTAATATTATTGGTAATACTATTGAACCAGTTTATCATTTAGTTGAAGGCTTAACTAACTCTAATATGATAAAGTATATAAATGAGGCATTAAAATCCAATATTTATTATGACTATTTACCTAATATTTATAGTGAAAAATATCATTTTTTAAATAAAAGAGAAGCAGTTAATTTAATTCATCGTCCACAAAAGAAAGAAGATATTAAGGCATCTTCTTTAAGACTAAAATATGAAGAATTATTTAATTTTATGTTTAAAATTAATTATTTAAAAAAAATTAATAATAAATCTAAAGGTATTAAAAGGGAATTTGAAAATAATTATATAGATGAATTTAAAACATCTCTATCATTTAATTTAACTAAGGATCAAGAAATAGCTATTGAAGATATTTATAAAGATTTAACTAGTGAAAGCAGAATGAATCGTTTAATTTTAGGTGATGTTGGAAGTGGTAAAACTGTTATTGCTACTTATGCCATTTATTTAAATTTTTTAAGTGGGTATCAAAGTGCTTTAATGGCTCCGACTGAAATTTTAGCAACGCAACATTATCATAGTATAAAAAATATGTTAGAAAAATTTAATATTAAAACTTGTCTTTTAAGCGGGGCCACTAAAAAGAAAGAAAGAGATAAAATATTAGAAGAGCTTGCTCAAGGAGAAATTGATTTATTAATTGGAACACATGCTTTAATTAGTGATAATGTGAAGTATAAATCACTAGGGTTAGTTATAACTGATGAGCAACATCGCTTTGGGGTCGCTCAGAGAAATTTATTAAGTGATAAAGGTATAGCCCCCGATGTTTTGTATTTATCAGCAACTCCTATTCCAAGGACATATGCTTTAACCATTTATGGTGATTTAGATTTATCAATAATTAAAACTAAGCCAATGGGTAGAAAAGAAATTATAACTAAAGTTTATAATGAAGATAATATAAAAGATGTATTATATAAAATGTTAGAAGAATTAAAATTAGGTCATCAAATTTATGTTGTATCCCCATTAATAGAGAATAATGATGAACTTGATTTAAAAAGCGTCTTTGATTTAGAAAAAAAATTAAATATGGCTTTTAAAAATCAAATTCCCATTGGTATCTTACATGGTAAATTAAAAACAACTGAGAAAGATGAAATAATGCAAAAATTTAAAAATGGTGATCTTAAAATTTTAATTTCAACTACGGTAATAGAAGTTGGAGTAGATGTTCCAAATACAACGATGATAATTATTTATAATGCTGAAAGATTTGGGCTTGCAACTCTTCATCAATTAAGAGGAAGAGTAGGAAGAAATGATGTTCAAAGTTATTGCTATTTAATAAGTAATAAAGATGTTTTAAGATTAAAAGTATTAGAAGAAAGTAATGATGGCTTTTACATTAGTGAAAAAGATTTTGAAATGCGTGGGTCAGGTGATTTATTTGGAATTAGACAAAGTGGAGAAGCTTCTTTTAAAATAGCTAATTTAAAAACAGATTATCAAATTTTATTACAAGCTAAAATGGATTCTTTAGATTATATTGAACATGAATTATATAAAGATAATGATTATTATAATAATTTAGTTAATGATATTACGATTATAAATTAGACAATAAAATGTTAAATCTCTTTTTGTTAATTGACAAAGAAAAATTATTATTATAATATTATTATAGGCATGATAGAAAACAATCATGCTTTGATGCAACTCTTACGAAATCAAAGGTGAGAGTGAATCAACCAAAACCCCCTGAAGAGAAAGCGAAAGCTTTCTCATTTTTGGTTTAATAAAATAATTCAACCTAAATTAGCAAAAAAATATAATGTTAATGAAAGAACTATAATAAGATATTGTAAAATATTAAAAGATAATGGTTACATTAAATATATTGTTAATGGTAAAGACAAAAGATGGTATATATTGAAATAATATAGTATAATTAATGTAATTTAGGAGGTTATTATGAAATGTGAAAAATGTGGAAAGTATAATTGGAACGATTCAAAAGTTTGTGAGTTTTGTGGAAATACATTAACAAATTTATCTAATAAAGATGATTCTAGAAAAAGAAATAGAATTATTATATTAGGTGTTATTTTATTCGTTTTTATTATACTTTCAATTTACTCCGTAAAATTAGTAGTATATTTGTTAATAACTATTTTGGCGGTGGCTATTCTTTGGGGATTTCCGTTATGGCTTTTAGTAATTCATCCTAAGCGTAAAAGCCAAAAACAAGAGAAAAAAGAAAAAGACTTTTTGTTATCAAATGATGCCGATTTTGTTTTAAAAGATATACAATATTTTGATGGAGTAGAAAATTTTATTAAATCTAATAATTGTAATATATTTATTCAAAAGGATAAGATAAAAATTGTAAATTTAAATAATAACAATATTGCTTACATAAAATATTCTCAAATCACCGCTTGTGATATATTTAATGATCAACAAATACAAGAACAAACTATTAATCAAAATGGTAGTGTTATAGGAAGAGGATTATTGGGTGGATATTTGTTTGGACCTGTAGGGCTTTTTCTTGGGGGCATATCAGGTGTTGGTGCTAAAAATAAAAATGTTATTCACACGATTAATAATTATTATATAATCATTAATTATATATCTAAAGATACTAATGAGAAAAAGGCTATTTCCTTTTGCTCTCCTATAGTTACCAGTGATATGAATAAATTAGTAGAATTAATTAATGATAAATTAAGCAATAAAGAGGTTGAATTATAAAGTATGCATTCATATAATGTATGTAAAAAACATGTATTATATATTATATAATATATAAAAATGAAAAAAATAATAATTCGTTTTAGAAAGGTAGTTAAGATTAAATGAAAATTTTGAAATTTTTATTAAAATTAGTTGTTGTTTTGTTGGTTGTTAGTTTATGTATATCATATATAAACATTGATTATAAAAATATATCAAAAATTAAAGATGAAAAATTTAAATCTAGTTTTAAAGAAGTATTGAAAGAATTAAATTGGGAAGAAAATGATGTAAAAAATATAGTCGATGAAGGCGACTGGATGATGGGAAAATATTATAGCTTTTTTTATCATGGCTCTCGCTACTATATAAGTACTTATGACACAGGTGATATTTATTCTATAAGTTTAGAAAAGAACCCAGAATCTTCTTCCTCTTATGTATATATAAATGACAATATACATATCACAGATTCGGATAACAATGATGTTATTACATTACAATGGAATGCACCAGGAAAATACGGAAAGTATGATTTATATGATGGCGAAAAATATTTAAGATTTTATGTTCCAGAAGGAGTATATTATGTAAAAGCATTAAATAAAAATTCTACATTGTTTATTGAAAAGAAAAAAATATACAAAAATTCTTCTGGATATGATGAATCCGAAACAGTCAAGAAAGTTGTTTTAAAAAACATAGATGATGTTGAAGAGATTACTGTCAAATCAGATGAGTGCCTAAGTTTGGTTAATAATTCGTATGTTTCCTTAAATATTAAATAATAAATATTTACCCCACAATTTTTTAAAATTGATGATGATTTTTTAATATATAATAATTAAAATAAAAATAAAAATGCTTTATTTTAAACGAAAAATATATTTTTTAATTTATTACAAACTAAAATTTAATAGCCCCCTGAAGGAGCCGAAAGGCTCCATTTTTGTGTGTTTTAATCTAATTAAGTAAGTTTATGTTAGTTTAGAAAAATTTCTATTTTTTGAGAATTAAAGTAAATTGCCACATTCGATTGACTATTGTGGCAATTTACTTTAAAATTATATCAAGAGGTGATTGAATTGAT
>CANRLB010000054.1 GCA_947631365.1 uncultured Bacilli bacterium
TGGGATACTAAAAAAACTTGTTTTTTTTAAGTTATTATTTAAATAAATAACATATATTTACACAATTAAAAAGAATGATTAATTAAATTTAATCACTCTTTAGATTATAGATAAATTTATTATTATAAAAAGTACTTTTTAATTTAAATTCTTCATTTACTTTTTCATATCCATATTTTTCAATTAAAGTATCTTCCCCACTAAATAAATTTGTACCTAATGCTAATTTATTTCCTTCAATTTCTACTCCTAAAGAAGCAAGCGTCGTAGGAAATAAATCTAAAGTTGAAAATTGTCTATTATATATATCATTTGTATTAACTGCTGAATTTATAAATAAATTATATACTGTTCTTTCATAATTTTCATCTTTAAAATAATCAGGATTCATACTTAAATGATCACCAACAATAACTAAAGTTGTATTTTCATAAAAATTTTGTTTTTTAAACCAATCAACAAATTCCTTAATTTGTTTACTAGTACAAGATATAACATTATCATATTGGTTTTCATAAGGTGTTTCACAAATTTCTTCTAGATATCCCTCATTTGCATGGGTATTTGCAGTTAAAAACGTAAAATTAAATGGTTTATCTTCACTAGCTAATTTTATGATTTCTTCTTTAGCATATTCAAATAATTTAGAATCTTCAAAGCCCCACCAAACATAATATCCTTCCGAAAGCTTACCATTATTGATTGCAACTCCTAAATCATAAATCTGATAATTGCCATGTGTTTCAAAAAAAATACGACGATTACCAAAGATAGCATTTGAGCCAAGCATTAACATTTGATTATATCCTGCATTTTCTAATATATTTCCAATTGAATAGGCACCAGGTAAATAAGAATTTAAATTTCCATAATCATTTGTAAGTTCCATTGAAATTTTTGTAGGAAGTCCAGTAGTTTGAGCAACCATTGCTGCACTAGTCCATGTAGTACCAACTAATGATCTTGCTCCACCAAATTTTTCTGTATTTGAAAAACTAATATTATTTTTGGTTAAATCTGTTAATTCTTTCAATAAATTATTTTTCATTGTACCACCTAATTTAGTAGAAAAATAAGAACTTTCTAAAGATTCAACAAACAAATAAATTAAATTTCTTTTTTCCTTTGGAAATGTTAATTTTACTTCTCTTGGATCAACATAATTTTCTTCAATAAAAAGTGAATTAGTATTTTGCTCTTTTAAATATTCCCAAAAATGTATAATATTTAAACTTATATAGATACCAATTAATAGAAATAATGGCGTTATACATTTAATAAAAAAATTTATTATATTACCTGATAACAAAAAGTTAAATTTCTTTTTCCATAATCTAACATTTACAATATATTTTTTATTCTTTAACATTTTTAAAAGAAAATATAAAATAATACAAAAGGCAATTGCTATAACAAAACTTGGAAACAAACTATATTTTATAAAACCAATTATTTTACCACTTTCAGTTCCTTCAAGAGGTCCCAAAATATGAAAAATGATCTCATCAATACTTAAGTTGTCAAAATTATTTAATGCCCATTTTATAGAAAAAATAATTAAAAGAGAAATGAACATTAAGAAAAAAACAAACAATTTACTTAAAATACTTACTACTTTTTTCATTTTTTACTCATTTCTTTTTAATTGTTACATTAAAATTCTTTCTAATATATTTTATAAATAACCCAAGAAATAATGCAATAACACTTGCAAGTAACATATATTTTAAACTAAAGCTTACCGTAAATGCATCACTATTTAAAATTAAATAACTATTTTCCTTTATATAATTAATGATAAATAACATAATTGAATTTACTAAAATATTATATATTCCATAATGAATTATAAAGTTCAAAAAATTAAATTTTTCTTTTGAATCTAGAATATAATTTAAAATCAATGCTGGAAAAAATAAACAAATAAAATTCATAATTACTCCTTCTTACTTGAAAGTATAACATAGATTACTAACTTTTTCCAACAAATTTTTTCAATTTAAAAATAGCTTTTTAAATTTAGAAGATTGAATAATTTTTTGTATAAAAATTGCTAATAAAGAAGTAATTATTGAAATAATTAAACTTGTCGAAATTAAAATAATTAAATTTTTATTATAAGAAAAATTATAAATAGCTAAAACGTTTCTAATATACATATGATTTAAATACATTATGAATCCAAATTTACTTAATTTTTGCCAAATAGAATGTTTAAACAAATGATTAATAAAGCTAATTTTAGAAAAAATAATTATTACTAAAATTGCTGTTAAAAATTGAATTAAAAATATTGATTGTTCACCTATACCATACTCCATAAAATGAAATAAAACATATACAATTCCAATTTCAACTATAGTAAAAATTAATTTAGATAATTTTTTAAAAGAAAACTTTTTTAATATTTCAACTATTTCGTATGCAATGACTCCAATATTCATACTTAAAAATGCTCTGATAGTGCCATTAATAAATAAATATTGTAATTCAAAAGGTGCATAAATACCAATATTATTATAAATAATAAAACTACAAGTTAAAAAGACAAATATTGGAGCAATTATTTTACTATAAGTTTTTTTATATTTACAAGCTAGTGGATATATAATTAAAAAGACAAATAACATTGAAGAAATATACCATTCAGCTCTATTTACATTAGCATATATCTGTCCTGAAGTAAGTACACCATTCATTTGCATTTGCAATAATTCAAAAATATTAGTCATAAAACTTACGAGAGGTCTTTTTAAAAATATATATTCAAATAAACAGCCAACAAAAAAAGATAAAATTATATATATAAATATTGGCTTTAATTTGGCAATAATAAATTTCCAAGTACTACTTCCTAAATCTTCATTATTTTCATGGGTATTAATTTTTACCATCATTAAATAACTAGATACTATAAAGAAAAAATCTACAATATAGCATCCATATGGAAATAACACTCTTTCACCAAATTTATTCAAAGACCATGCATGATAAATTACAATAACTATACTAAATATAAATTTCCAAAAATCTATTTCATAATTTCTTTCATACATCCTCACTTTTTATAAAATTCTTATTAATTTTAACACACATATTTTCTTATGTCTAATTATTTTGATAATTATTTTGATAAAAAAAGAAAATATTTTTTAATCATTTCCTTTTTATATTATACTTCTCCTATTAATTCTTGAATTTTTATTTTAGCATCTTCTATAGTATCTTCTTTTGGATACATAACATATAATTCTCTTGATTGATCACTATAAGTTATTTCACTACCATCAGTTCCATTTAAACTAATTTTATTTATTTCCCATTCAGGCATCTTATCAAGTTGCATATTTACTAAACTCATAATTTGATCAGTACTAATATTAGTTGTAAATGTTCCTTCTAAAGCTTCAAGATAATCGCTATATTTAATTAATGTTTTTGGTGAATTGGCTTTCTTTATGATTGCTTCAATCATTCTTTGTTGATTTTCACCCCTTACTCTATCACCATTAACAAAGGCTTTTCTAGTTCTAACAAAATCTAGAGCCATTTTACCATTAACATGATTTTCCCCCTTAACAAATTTATAATTAAATTCTGCACTATAAAAATCATACTCTGAATAAACATCAACACCCTCTAGGGCATCAACTAATTTGATTAAGGCATTATAGTTAACTTTAACATAATAATTTATATCTATTTGTAATAAATTTTCAATTGTTTTAACACTTTCATTAACGCCATACATTCCCGCATGGGTTAGTTTATCCATTTCTTTAATGTTACCTAATTCAACATAATAATCTCTTGGAATATTAATCATTAATATTTTATTAGTTTTAGGATTAATACTCATAACAATATTAACATCACTTCGACCTTTATCCGTAACATTTTTATAAGAATCAATACCTGAAATATAAATATTAAATGGCTCTTCAGTAACATTAACATCTTTCACTATATCATTAATTTTTTCTTTAATACTAAATTCATATAATATCTTTGTATTTGATTTCAATTCTTCATTATCTTCTGTAAGTAAACCATAAATACTATCGATGATGATAACACCTTCAATTTCAGCTTTTTCTAGGGAACTAAATAAATCATTATAACTAGTTTTCTCTTCATGAGTTGAATTAATTTTATTATCAAGTTCACTAATAGCTTTCTCAATACTCATATCGACATTTTTAGCAAATCCTATCTTTTTATTAGCAAGTTCATCTACTTTTGTATAATTAGAAGTACTAGATACTAACACATAGTAATTTTTTGTCTCATAATCAAAAGCACTAGTTAAATCATTTAAAAAGTTAAACGTTTTATTTAAATAAACAAAGACAATTATTAAAAGAAGAATATAAAAAATTTCTAAACAAATTAAAATCTTTTTAATAAACTTTTTAGGCCTTCGAAAAACAGTTAAAAAAATCATAATTAAAGGAATTAAAATAATAAAAATACCATATATAATTAAATATTTTATTGGTAATACATTATATTTTATAATTAAATATGTATTAATATATATAAATACAAGCAAAAATAACCCTATAAAAATAGAGAAAATTTTTTTAGCTTTTTTCATTTTCTTGTTATTTAACTTCATAAAACTACCTCTAATTAATTATATAATACCTCTTAAAAATATACAAATTATATTAAAATATAGTAAACACTTAGTTTACTATACTATTATTACCATTTATATATCTTTAATACGTCTTTATTTTTTATGTTTATATAAAATATCTGTTTTTAAAATAATAAATAATAATAATAACATCAATAATATATATAAGATAATTGATGATCGATTATGATGCGTTGCATATAAAATAGATACAGTTGAAAATAATAAATTTATACCATAAATAATTAATATACTAACTCTTGGGGAAAATTTTAATTTTAATAATTGATGATGAAAATGTTCTTTATCGGGAGTACCAATACTTTCATGTTTAAGTATTCTTCTTAATATTGCTAATAAAGTATCAAAGATTGGTACCGCTAAAATAGTTATAGGTATAACTAAAGATGTTAAAGTAGCCACTTTATAACCTACTAAAGCATTAACGGCAATCATAAAACCTAAAAATAAACTACCTGAATCGCCCATAAATATTTTGGCAGGGGGAAAATTCCAAATTAAGAATCCTAAAGTTGCTCCCAACATAATTAAAGAAAGAATAATATCTAATCCGCCCGTTTTATTAAGTAAAAAGGCAATAATACTAATAGTAAAAAAATAAATTGTACTGACCCCTCCAGCTAAACCATCTAAACCATCTATTAAGTTTATTGCATTAGATATTGCAACAATAAAAAAAGTTGATAAAATATAACTAATTATTTTATTAAATTTTAATTGTAATCCTAAAAAAGATATTTCTGTAAAATACATTTTACCATAAATAACTACAATTAAAGCTGCAATAATTTGGACTATAAACTTATATCTAGCTCGTATAGGTTTAATATCATCAAATATCCCAACTAAGAGTATAATAAATGAACCAATTAAAATAGAAATCATTTGAGTTGTTAGTTCGCCATATAAAATATATCCTAGTAAAAAAGCTCCATAAATAGCTAGTCCACCTAATCTTGGCATCGGTATTTTATGGACTTTTCTTTCATTAGGAACATCTATTGCCCCAATATGATGAGCTATTTTTTGAGATATAGGAACTAATAATAAACTTGTTAAAAAAGTAACAAGTAATATTTCTAATATATTATAATCATTAATTATCCACTTCATTTTATACACCTAAAATTATTATACCCTATAAAAAGAAAAAAAAGAAGATTTATTCTTCAATTTTTTCTTTACTTTGTTTTTTAGCAGTCTCTTTCTTTGACTCTTCTTTTTTCTTCTTATTACTTTTAACTTCTTGAGCTTTTTCTTCTTTTATATCTTGCTCTTTCTTTATTTTCTTTAATTTACTTAATTTACATAACAATGTAATAACACAAATAATTGCCAAGAATAAACAAGCTGCAAATGCTATAATTATATATAAATATAAATTATTTAATTTATTAGCTTCATTTAATAAACTTTCATCATATAAACTAAAAGTTTTATTAATACTATCATAGTTATAAAAATTTTTTTCTCCAGTTAAAACATTTATACCATAAACAATATAATTTTTAGAATTATCATTAACTTTAAAAACATTATAATTAACCCCATCGATATTTGTAGTATATTTTTCTAAACCATTTAAATTATTATCATAATCTAAAATAACTATTTTTAAACTAGTTCCAATAACTTCATTATATTTAACATAATTATTATTCTTATATATATAGTTTTCTATTGTTCCATCACTTAATTTTAAACCCACTAAATCATAATTTAAAGCTTCATTATAACAAGCAGGAATAGAAATATCATTTATAGAAATATCTTTTTCTGTAAATGATTCAGGACATTCATAGTTTTCTCTTAACTTAACAACTGTATATTCTTTATCACCTATATTAACATTAATTGGATTTTGATCAATAACATTAACAGATAAAGTATAAGTTCTTTCACTACCATTTTCCGCTCTAACAATGACTTTAATTATATTCGTACCAGCCGTAACTTTTACTTCCCCATCACCACTAATACTAGCTTTACTATCATTGGGAGTAGCATTTATTTTAATGGTATTAGTTCCTTCTTTAACATTAATATTATATTCTAAAACATCTTTTTGAAATTCTTTATCTAATTCATAACCTTCAATACTTAATTTTTTTAAATAATTATCTTTGGAATAACTAGCTTCAAGTTCTTCTTGCGTAATAATTTGAATTTTTTTCTCATTAGTTGTTAACTTAATTTCTTCTAAATTAGAATAAGCATAAGCTTCATAGCCTTTCATCGATATTGTTGTAGTACCTTTTTTTAATGTTTGAAATTTAAAAGTATATTTTTTGGATGTAATCGGACTAGGTACCGATGCTGCCATAACTGTTCCACCAGCTTCAGCTGAAGATGAAGTTAACTTTAAATAATTTTTATCATAATTTAAATTTAATTCCCAACTACCAATATCACTACCACTTAGAGTAACTGTTACTGTAACTTTATTACCAACTACTACAGTATTAGTACTACTAATAGTTATTTTACCACTAGAGGCATTTACCAATATTGGTAAAAATAATAATGTTATAAATAATACTATTTTTTTCATTTAACAAATCTCCTTAATATTCTATCGTATAAGTT
>CANRLB010000055.1 GCA_947631365.1 uncultured Bacilli bacterium
ATAAAAAAATCTCTTAAGTCCTTGCAAACAAAGGGCTTAGGAGATTTTTCACTTCTAAAACTGATAAATTCAGGATTATATTGTAACTTAATTAAAATTCTTTGTCAAGATGACTGCTTTTTTAAGCACGGCCAGCATATTTACCATCACTAGTAGTGACTAAAATCTTTTCACCTTCATTAATGAATAAAGGTACTTTAATTGTTTTGCCAGTTTCAATTTTAGCGTCTTTTTGAGCGTTAGTAGCGGTATTTCCTTTAACTGCTGGAGCGGTTTCTACAACTGTATATTCCACCTTTTCTGGTAAAGAAATACCAATTATTTCGCCTTCATAAAAATCTATTGCAATATCAATACCTTCTTTAATAAATGAAGCATCATCACCTAAAATTTTCTTAGGTACTTCAATTTGTTCATAAGTTTCATTATTCATGAATACTAGATTATCGCCACTTGCATATAGATATTGAACACTAGTCTTATCAACATGAGCTCTTGTAATTTTAATATTAGTATTAAATGTTTGTTCAACAATTGATCCTGTTCTTAAATTTTTTAATTTAATACGAACGAAAGCGGGACCTTTTCCTGGTTTAACATGTTGGAATTCTTGAATTAAACAAAGATTACCATCAATTATAACAGTCATGCCATTTTTAATATCATTAATATTAATGTTCATAAATTACTTCCTTTCTTCTATTTTTTCTCTTTTGCTACAACGTTTTTACGACATTTTGGGCAATATCTTTTAAATTCTAAACGTTCAGGATTATTTTTTTTGTTTTTACTTGTTGGACGTAATTCAGCACCACACTCAGTACATCTCATAATAACAAAATTACGATTATCATTTTTAGCCATATAAAATCCTCCTCATCTAAATACTATCATATTATATCAAATTTTTATATATTTTCAAACAAAAATTTTGTAATGCCTTGAGAAATATATCTTGGATAGAAAGTTTTTGTAAAATCAGTACCATTATCAATATATAAATTGGGATTAATAACAACTATACTAAACATTGGATTATCATAAGGAGCAAAGCCAATAAATGATAAGGTATTTGTTTTAGTATCAATGACGCCATCATTATTAGTATCAATATAATTTTCACTTGTTCCTGTTTTACCAGCAGGATTTGTAAAGTTTAAAATATAGTTTCTTGCCGTTCCATTTTTAGTAGCCATATTCATAGCTAATCTTAATCTTTCTAAATATTTAGATTCTAAATCAACTTGATTTAATATTGGATAATTATTTTTTAAAATGACATTATTATCATTTTTTATTTCTTTCATAAGTTGAGGTGCTCTTCTTTCTCCTAAAGAAGCAACTGTATTAACATATTGAAATATTTCAATTGGGGTATAAGTATCATATTGACCAATACTTAAATTAAGAAGAAGATCACTAGCATAATTATTTCCAATAATACCAATATTCTCATTAGGTAAATCAATATTAGTAAGAGAACCTAAACCATAAGAGTTAAACATCGAACGATATTTATCAAAAACTTCTTTTTGAGGCTCTAATTTCATATTATATTTATATTCTTGACCTGTTAAGTTAATAGCTATTTTAAATTGGTAATAATTACTACTTTTGGAAATAGCATTTAAATCATCTAAAACACCTAATTTTTTATAGCTACATTTAATTGGTACTTGATAAAGTTTAATGCAACCATCCCTCATTTTAGTACCTATATCTACTCCCCCATATTTATAGCCCGTAGAAATACTTGCTAATTTGACAATAGATCCCACCGTAAAAGATGAATTAATTAAATTAGTATTAACGTTTTGAAAAATGGGATTATGATAATCACTAACTAATTTTTGCCCCGACATAGCAATAATTTCCCCAGTTTTAGGTATACCGACAATACTATAAGATTCTGAAAAATAATTAGTATATTTTCTTTTTTTAGCAGCAACAATATTATCTTTGATAATTTTTTCTAATTCAAGTTGGGCATTAATATCAATAGATAATATTAAATCATTACCTTTATGACCACTTTTAAGAAGAGTTAAAGTATTATCATCATTTACTTTATATAAATCTTTTTCCCCTTTTAAATAATCTTCATAATATAATTCTAAATAACTTAAACCAACAACATCATTAAGTTCATACCCTTTATCTAAATAATCATCTTTCATTTCTTCAGGAATACTTCCTAAGGAACCAAATATATCTTTTAAAGTATCTCCATAATTATAGACTCTTTCAAATGATAATTCCGTAGTTACTCCTTTTATATTACTATCCACAATTAAACTATATTCATTATCATTTACATATTTCATAATTTCCTTTTTTTGATAAGAATAACCTTTATTCATTAAATTATAGATCGTAGCACTTTTTTTATCTAAAGTACTAAAATTATTAAGACTTTCTTTAGGAATTCTTGCTAATTTTAATTTTTTAATATCTTCATTAGTTAACTTTCTTTCTTCATATTGACGCCATTCATCTTCTTTAATTAAAGAATCCCCATTATTATTTAAAATAAGCCAAAATTCTTTAAAAGTATCTTCATTTATTTTAATATTTAAAATTTTTGCAAGTTGATAGGCAATTTCTATTTCTTCTTTTGTAGTTACTCCTTTTAATTTAGTATAGTAAACTGTTTTAACTCCTTTATTATCCACTAAAACATTCCCATTTCGGTCTAATATTCTCCCTCTTGGAGCACTTGTTCCATAAACATAAGTGTTAGTTTTATTAGCTAAAATTTGTTGATATTTTTCTTTTTCATAAAAGTTTATATAAATTAATCTTATTAAAAGAATAAAAAAAGTTATTATTAAAAATAAATACTTCTTCATATAATCCACCATTTTTATTATGGTTTTTTCATTCTAAAGTATTCTTTTTCTTCCCTTTTACATAAAATATATTAGGTGGTATAAATGTTTAATATAATAGAAAGATTTATAAATAATATGACAAAAGATGATGTTAATAATTTTGCTATAAGTAAAAATATTCATTTATCAGAGAGTGAACTTGAATATACCTATAATTTTATTAAAAAGAATTATAAATCAATGTTACAAAATCCTAAATTATTTAATATCGAAAGATATCGTAATAATTATTCAGAAGAAAACTTTACTAAAATTAGTAAAGTTTACCAAGAATATTTTCAAAAATATGCAAATTATTTATAAAATGAGCGAATATCATCAATTAAATGAGAATTAAATTCGCCTTTTCTTAACATAGCTATTTCAAATTTATAAGGCGGATAAATTAATTCTTTTTCATTGTCATCTTTACTTATATATGGTGTTTCTAATATTTTAGGAACATCTTTTATTTTTTCATTATTAACTATTTTTAATAAAGAGGCATAACCAATTGTTCCATATCCTATATTAGCATGACGATCTTTATGACTATTTAAAGGATTTTTACTATCGTTAATATGAATACATTTAATTTTTTCTATCCCGATAATACTATCAAATAAATCTAAAAATTCATCAAATTTATCCATATCATAGCCAGCATCATTTAAATGACATGTATCAAGACATACTCCAATATTAGATGAATTTACTCCCTTTAAAATTGTTTTTATTTCTTCTAAAGTACTACCACATTCACTACCCTTACCAGCCATTGTTTCAAGAAGGATCATCGATTGAGATTCATTAAGATTTAAAAGATTTAAAGCCTCAATAATATTATTTATTCCTTCTTCTTTTGAATGAGTAACTGCACTACCTGGATGAAGAACAATATACTTAATTTTTAAAGTTTCACATCTTTTTAATTCATTTTTTAAAAAATTAATTGAGAAATTCCAGGCCTCTTCTTTGGCTTTATTAGCTAAATTAATTATATAAGGGGCATGACATATAACATGATCTATTTGAATATTTTTTTCTTCCATTAATTTTAAGGCCCTTTTATATAACTCTAAATCAATATTACTTCGATAAGTATTTTGAGGAGCTCCCGTATAAAGCATTAGAGCATTAGCATCATAACTTACGGCTTCCTTTACAGAACCTAAAAATTGTTCTTTACCAAAATGGACATGACTACCAATTATCATAACTTCACTACTTTCTTTATTAACTTAATAATAACATAATTTAAGCATTAAAAAAATAAGTTTTTTAACTTATTTAATTACAACTACAAGTTTCAGCTTGTTCGTTCCAAGAACCTTTATTTAAATCACCATTCTTAGAAAAGTCACTAAATGGTTCATTCATAAACCAAAATTCATCACCTTTTTTTAGAAAAACATTATAACCCATTGTTTTTCCATCTTGTAAATTAAGTTCTATTTTCCCTTTATAAGAATTTTCATCTAAAGTCGAAAAACCATCTTTTATTAATTCCGCTATTGTAAAACAAACTTTGTTTTCTTTTATACAACTTTGAGTATTATTATTTATTTTAACTGCCCCTAAACTATAATTATAATAAGCATCTTCAGCACTTTTAACAGCAAATGAAGTCTCTGTTCTAAAAGCTGCTTCTCTTGCAACATTCATAGATGGTAAGACATTTGTTGTGGCAATTGCAATAACAACAGCTAAAACAACAATAACCGCTAATAACTCAATTAAGGTAAATCCTTGATTATTTTTCATATTAAATCCTATTTAACATCTTCAGCTGTACAAGTAAAATTACCTGCATTTTCATAATCTTTAACATTTTCATTTTCAACTGAACCGGAAATATTATCAATATAATATAAATCATTATGCATAGTTATAGTATATTTATAACGCCCCATTGTTCCATCAGCATGAGTATCAACGATTATTTTGCCATCATATTCATGATTTTCACCAGTAAAGTATTTAATATCTTTATCAATTAAACCATTTTCTGCAAGGTATTTTAAAGAAAAACAATATTTATTTGTTCCTTTTTGAAAATCTTCATTCATTTCTTCAGGTTCTTTAATACCACCGGCATCATAAATATTTAAGATATCAGAAGCAATACCCACAAAAATATTTGCTTCAGCAACAAAAGCCCCTTTTCTAATATTATTTACCATTGGGAACACTGCCGTTGTACCAATTGCTATAACAACTGCCAAAACAACAATGACAGCTAATAGTTCAATTAAAGTAAAGCCATTTTTTTCTTTTAAAGTTTTCACTTTAATCCACCTCTATTCTCTTATTTTTATCTTACAATATTTATGATTTAATGTCAATTACTTAAACAAGAAAAAATAATAGGTTAAGCCTATTATTTAACTAAAAGCTACATCTAATAACATCATAATTGTAAAGCCTAAAAGAGTAAAAAAACTCATCAGGTTTTTACATTTATTGTTTTGGCTCTCAGGAATTAATTCACTTACTGCTACATAAATCATTGCTCCCGCTGCAAAAGATAAGAAAAATGGTAAAATATTTTTCACATACATTACAAGAAGGCAACCAACAACACCCGCAATTGGCTCTACTATTCCACTAAGAGTACCATAAATAAAAGATTTAAAGCGACTAAAATTTTCTCTTCTTAAAGGCAAACTAATCGCCGATCCTTCAGGAAAATTTTGAATACCAATACCAACTGCTAACATAAATGCTCCCATTAAAGAGGTTGTTTTAGATGCAATGGATCCAAAGGCAACACCTATAGCAAGTCCTTCAGGAATATTATGTAAAGTTATCGAAATCATTAACATAAGACTTCTTTTAATTCCTTTAGCATTTTTTCTTTTACTAAGCATTTTTGAAAAGAAATTATCACTAATTATTAAAATAACACTGCCAACTAAAAAACCAACTGTTAATACTAAAGCGGCATTTAATCCTATCGCATTTGCTTCTTCTATGGCTGGATTTAAAAGGGAAAAAAATGAAGCCGCAATCATAACACCTGCTGAAAGACCTAACATAGCATCTAGAATAGTACCATTAACTTTTTTAAAAAAGAAGACTAAAGCTGCACCTAATGTGGTAATAGCCCATGTCATAAGAGTGGCAATTAATACTTGAATATAAACTGAAGAGTTAATATAAAAATCTATCATCCATAAACACCTAATATATTATAATAATAGATTAGAAATAGGTGTGGGCAAAAAAAAGAACTCACTAATGAGTCTTTATTCATTGATATGGTAAGTCTCGCCTGATAAGTCATTAATTGATGGCATATCTAAATCTTTTTTTTGTTCTTCTTGAACTTCTTTTTTAAGAGTTGGTAATTCAAAATCTAAATCATCATCGTAGTTAATTTCTTCTTTCTTATCATGAACAAACACAGAACTAAATATTTCTGGAGATTTAACTGACTCCTCAATATTATTTACTTCATTATTTACTTCAACATTTTCATTTTCTACTGTTCCAATATTTTCAACGATATCATCAAAATTAAACTCTGGTAATTTATTTTGTTCTTCATTATTAACAAAGTTATCAAAAATAATTGGTTTTTCTTCAATTTTATCAAGAATTGGTTCATTTATTTCAACATCATTTAAATCTACTTCTGGAATAACTGTCACTAAATCTGTATTATCTTCTTCTAAAATTTCAGGGATATCTAATGGTTTATCAAAGGTATTTTCAACATTATTAGTTAATGTTTCCATAATAGGATCTTCAGTATTTAAAGCTTCTTCATTTAAATTTTCATTAATTTCTAAATTTTCAACATTAGGAACAACTATGGTATCTTCCAATACTTCTTTTTCTTCTACATTTTCAGTATTATTTTCTATTTCAACTTTATTTTCTAAACTATCTTCTTTAAAAGTATTTTCTTCATTATTTATTTGTTGAAGTTTTTTAGTTTCTTCAATTTCTCTTTTCTTTTGATCTTTTTTGCCAAAAAATAAAATTATGATAAATAACAAAATTAAAACAATTATGGAAATCATTAAATAAGTTCCAAAATACTCATAACTATATAATTTATTTAAAAATTGTTCCATGTGATAACCACACCTCTTTATTCCTACTATAATATAGATTATCACAAAAAATTAATTTATGCAATAATTTTAAAACATCTTATTAATATTATACAATACATAGTGACCCCAGGTTATTATGTATTTTTTAATGATAGATAGTATAATAACAGGTCAGAAG
>CANRLB010000056.1 GCA_947631365.1 uncultured Bacilli bacterium
TTTAGTAAGTGGAAGGTTACCCGAAAAAGAAAATGAAATAGTTATACCTACTCATTTAAAAACTAATGGGCGAATTATCCTTAATGTTGGTGATACCATAACTCTTGCAATAGGTGAAAGAATTGGTATGGATGGAGTTTCTTTAAATCAAAATAATCCTTATCAAAAAGATGATGAAACAGAATCCACATCGGAAAAATTAATTGATACAAAAGAAGTAACTTATAAAATTGTTGGCCTTATCGAAAGACCTTCAACAAGTATTGAACCATATGATGCTCCAGGATATACATTTATTACCTATATGGATGAATTTGAAAAAAGCGATTTAATAGATGTCTTTGCTCGTTATAATAAAAAAGGTAGTAATAATTATATAGATGTTACTGCTAGCATTTTAGGGGTTAATAAAGATGCTTTTAATAAATATTTAAAAGGTTGTGTACCTACTAGTGAAGAATTTGATAAAATATTAAAGGAAGTAAATAAAGCCAAATATCATTATAATTTAAATTCTTATTTAATTGCTTTAGAAAATAATCCATTAAGTAATGAAACTGTTGGTAGCTTATCTACGGTTATAATAGTCGTTATTATAATTATTATTTTTACATCTGTCTCTTGTATTAAAAATAGTTTTGATATCTCGATTACGGAAAAAATCAAACAATATGGAATGCTTAAAAGTATCGGAGCAACTAAAAAACAAATTAAGAAAAATGTCTTTTATGAAGCTAGTATATTAGGATTAATTGGTATTCCCTTAGGTATTTTATCGGGTATTTTTGCTTCTTATATTTTAATTATTGTATGCAACTATTTTATGAAAGATTTTTTTGCTAGTGAAGCAATGCGACTAATCTTTTCTTACTCTTGGAGTGCTATACTAATTTCTGCTATCTTAGGTATAATAACCCTTTATTTATCAGCCTTTAATAGTGCTAGAAAAGCAAGTAAAATATCTCCAATTAATTCTATTAAAAATAGTGCTAACATTAAGCTTACAAGTAAAAAAGTAAAGGGCTCTAAAATAATTCATAATTTATTTGGCATAGGTGGAGATATTTCTTATAAAAATATAAAACGCAATAAGAGAAAATATCGAACAACGGTTATCTCAATAATAATTTCTGTTACTGTCTTTATTTCCTTATCTTCTTTTATGAATATGGCTTATGATGAAGTCAAAAAAGAATTTAAAAATAATGAATATAATTTATATTTAACAGTCCGTGATGATAATTCTGATGTTAATGCTTTAGCCATTAGTACGACTAAGCTTGATAATATTAAAGAATATACTATTGCAAGAGATAATTATTTTAAAATTGAACAGCCAAAATTTAGTGAAGAATTTAAGAAATTTCGTAATCGTGATGAAGAAGACGATTACGGCATAACCATGATTGCGGTTGGTAAAAGTGAATATCAAAAATATATTAATAAGTTGGGACTTAATTATGATGATGTTAAAGATAAAGGAATACTATTCAATAATATATTAGTTAATATTTATAATAATGAAACGGGTAAACAAGAAAAACACTACTACGATGTATTTGATTATAAAGAGGGCGATATCCTAACAGGGATGCTTAATGATAGTAATTTAGTTAATATTGAAATAGCTAAAGTGGTAAAAGAATTACCATTTGGTTTTAAAAATAATAATGGAAGTAGTAAGATTATTGTAAGTGATGAATACTTTGATAGTCATTGCCAAAATTCAAATGTATCAATCTATTATTTAGCTAATGATGCAAGTAAAGTCCAAGATCAAATTGATGAAATATTAAATGATCAAGACTATTATTTAGAAAATAGTGAAGAGAATAAAAAAATGATGGATAATTTTTACACTTTAGTAGGTATTTTCTTATATGGCTTTATTATTGTTATCACATTAATTGGCATTACTAATATATTTAATACAATAACTACGAATATGGCTTTAAGAAAAGGTGAGTTTGCTATGCTTAAATCAATTGGAATGACTAAAGGAGAATTTAATCGTCTCATTAGTCTCGAAAGCTTATTTATGGGTCTTAAATCTCTCTTATTTGGTACAATATTTGGTGTTTTACTATCTTATGTTATGTTTAGCTTTTTAAAAACTGAAGGTGATGTTTTTAAACTTCCAATTATGGCAATTATTATCTGTTTTATTGGAGTTATGCTTTTAATAAGTATTATCATGAAATATTCAATAAACAAAATAAATAAACAAAATATAATAGAAACTATTAGAAACGAGAATATTTAAGGGCTTAAGCCCTTTTCTTGTGTTATAATTAAAAGGTGATATGTATGAATATTTTGTTAATTGAAGATAATTTAAGCATCATTAAAGGACTTACTTTTGCTTTTTCAAAAAGTGAATACAATTTATTTTATAAAACTAATATTAATGATGCTAAAAATTTTTTAAATACTCAAAAAATTGATTTGATTATTTTAGACGTAATGCTTCCAGATGGTAATGGCTTTAATTTTTTTAGAGATTTTCTTAAGGGTAAAGATATTCCCACGATTTTTTTAACAGCCAGAGATGATGAAGATGAAATAGTATCTTCACTCATGATTGGAGCTGAAGATTATATTACTAAACCATTTAGGGCAAAAGAATTAATAGCTAGAGTTAATAAAATATTATTAAGAAGTAAAAATAATAATATAATAAAAATCAAAGATATATCTTTTGACTTAGATAAAATGATTTTAAAAAAAGATGATCATGTGATAAATTTAACTGGCATTGAACTTAAACTATTAAATATATTATTTTTAAATTTAAACAAAGTAGTTAGAAGAGGCACTTTAATTGATGCTATTTTTGATGCTACAGGTAATTATGTTGATGATCATACTATCACTGTCTATTTTAAAAGAATTAGAGAAAAGATGCAAACTGACATAATAGTTACTATTAAAGGAGTTGGTTATCGTATTGATGATGAAAAATAAGGTAAAATTAAAAAAGTATTTACTATTTTTAGCAATTTTTATAATTATTACTTTTGGCATAATTTTAATGATTCATCAAAAAGAATATCAAAGTTTAATTAAAAATTATAATCAAAAAATTGCCTCTATGATTAGTCTTGTAAAAGAAAAATATCCAGCTATTAATGAAAATGAATTACTAGAAATATTAAATAGTCAAGAAAAAAATAATACCATTTTAGATAAATATTATATCGATTTAGCTAAGGAAAGTGTTATTTTAGAAAATAAGGCCATATATCAAAAGTTTATTATTATAAATGTTTGCATTTATTTATTTGTTATTGCTTTTTTGCTGTTTATATTTAATTTATATAATAAAAGTCAAGATAAAGAATTAAAAAAAATTATTAAATATTTGGAAAAAATTAGTAATAAAGATTATAGTTTAGAAATTAATGAACTATCCGAAGATGAACTATCTATTTTAAAAAATGAATTATATAAAATAACTATTATGTTAAAAGAAACAGCAGAGAATTCTCAAAAAGATAAATTAGAATTAAAAAAATCATTAGAAGATATTTCTCATCAATTAAAAACTCCCTTGACTTCTATTTTAATCATGTTAGATAATTTAGAAGATAATGAACTTGATGGCCATTTAAGAGAAGAATTTTTAAGAGATATTAAAAGAGAAGTTAACAATATTAATTTTCTGGTTCAAAACTTGTTAAAACTTTCTAAGTTTGATGTTAATGCTATTAATTTTACTAAAAATAAGTTTAAAATTAGTGATTTATTAAATGATTGTATTAAAAATGTTGCTACTCTAAGTGAACTTAAAAATATAACAATTAAATTAGTTTTAAAGAAAAATTTCATCGTTAATTTAGACTATCATTGGAATAGAGAAGCCATAACAAATATTTTAAAAAATTGCATTGAATATTCAGAAAATAATGGTCAAATTATTTTAAATGTAGAAGATAATAATGCTTATACTAAGATAACAATTGAAGATTTTGGTAAAGGGATTTCTAAAGAAGATTTGCCTCACATTTTTGAAAGATTTTATAAAGGAAAATTATCTTCATCTGATAGTGTAGGCATTGGTTTATCTTTAGCTAAAACTATTATTGAGAAAGATAATGGAAATATAAATGTATTTTCGAATAATAATGGAACAATATTCGAAATAAAATATTATAAAATTTAAAAATAAACTTGTTGTATCACCAAGTTTTCTTTGTTATAATTACACATAGAAAGGTAAATGATATGAAAAAAATTAGAGATTATATAGTATGTTTTATTAATGGCTTTTGCATGTCTTTAGCAGATAGTGTGCCAGGGGTTTCTGGTGGTACGGTAGCATTTATTTTAGGTTTTTATGATAAATTTATTACTGCCCTTGATGATTTATTTAGAGGAACATTGAAAAAGAAAAAAGATGCTTTTAAATATTTGTTAAAGTTAGGAATTGGATGGATAGTAGGAATGACTCTAGCAGTTTTATTTTTAGCTAGCTTATTTGATAAATATATATATAAGATGAGTTCTTTATTTCTTGGGTTTATTATTTTTGCAATTCCTATAGTGTTAAAAGAAGAAAAAGAAAATATAAAAGGACAATATAATAATATTATTTTTGCTATTTTTGGAGCTTTATTGGTAATATTAATTACTTATTTAAATAGAGTAGCTGGAAATAATTTTAATATTGATACTTTTAATTTAGGCACTATAATTTATACTTTTTTAGCCTCAATGCTTGCAATTTCGGCAATGATTTTGCCCGGAGTATCTGGATCTACAATTTTACTTATTTTTGGTTTGTATATTCCAATAATTACCAAAATAAAAGCTTTTTTAAGTTTAGATTTTTCAGCTCTACCCATATTAATTGTTTTTGGATTAGGAGTAGTATTTGGTATTATCTTTTTTGCTAAATTATTAAGAAAAGGTTTAGAGAAAAAAAGAAGTGCAATGGTTTATGCTATTATAGGAATGATGGTTGCTTCAATATATTCTATAATTATGGGGCCGACAACTTTAGAAATTCCCTTAAAACATTTAACTTTTGAAACTTTTAATTTTTGGTATTTTATTTTAGGAGGGCTTGTTATTTTAAGTTTAGAAGGAATAAAAAATTTATTGACAAAAGATTAACTTTTAAAATATTCAATATGATGTAATTCCTTTTTAGTTAGTTTTTTAAGTTCAATAATAAATTGTGAAGGCTTATCTTTATCATATAAAAGATAAGTCTTTTCTTTACATCTAGTAATAGCAACATAAAAAAGTCTCCGTTCCTCAGCGTAGGGAATTTCTTTTTTAGGGTATAATTTACTTAGTAAAATATTATCTTCAATTTGATTTGGAAAACCTAAAGTTTCATTATTGCAGTTTATAATAATTACATACTCTGCTTCTAATCCCTTAGATTTATGTACTGTGTAATAACTAATTAAATGATTTTTATAAATCAACTCATTATTATTTAAATTAAAATCATTATCTATATAATTTAAAATATCTTTATTATTTCTTGCTAAAACCATAATATCATTGCTAATAGTTATTAAGTAATCAATGATTTTTTTAAATTTTTCTTTTTTATTAATATAGGGTACGAAAATAAACGGCATACTATTATTTTTTAAAGATTTTAAATCTTTTCTTATTTGCAAAGGGTTTTTGCATACAAATTTTGAAGCAATATTAATTAATTCTTGACTATTGCGATAGGTGTTAACTAATTTTAATATTTCAGAATTTTCAAAGATACTAGAAAAGTTTAAAAATATGTCCAAATTACAGCCGCTAAAATGATAAATTGACTGCCAGTCATCACCAACAACAATAACTTTTGCGTTGGTAATTTTTTGGATTTCTTTTATAAGATTTAATCGAATAAATGATGTATCTTGGAATTCATCAATTATAATATATTTATAATTTAATGAGATATTTTTAACACAATTTGTAGCTATAATAATTAAATCGTCAAAATCAAATGCATTAATACTTTTTTTCTCAATAATATATTTTTTGTAAATTTTAAAAATAAAATATAAAATTTTCTTTTCCAGTTTGGTATATTTAGAAAATGGAATGTCTTTAATAGATAAAGAATTTGTTTTCCATAAATTTATAAACGTTAGAATTAATTTACAAAAACTTTTAAATTTAGAAGATGAACAAAAGCTCTTAAAAGAAGTGTTAATTTTTAAAAATTTTAATATTATGTATTGCATTTCTTGTTCGCATGTTGTTACTTCTTCTTCAATAATATAAATTAGTAAGTTGCTGCTAAAAATTCGGTAATTGACTTTGGCTTTTTCTAATATGGAGATAGCTAATTTATGAAAAGTAAAAACATTAACATTAAAATTTATTCGTTTTTTTATATCATTAACGGAAGCGTTAGTAAAAGAAATGACAACAATCTCTTCTGAGAGTGCATAGTTATTTTGAACTAAATAACTAATTTTACCAAGAATTGTTAAAGTTTTACCAGCTCCAGCCCCCGCAATTACTATAACATTTTTATCTATATTTAATAATTGTAATTGATAATTATCTAAAAAGTAATTATCTACAAGAAAATTTTTGACCATAATAAAACCTTTCATTTAGTAAAGAAAAGTTTCTAAGAACATCATACCACAATTTTGAAAAAGATGGCAATAGATTAAACAAAGATTTTTAAATTTAAATATGTTCAAGTAACGCTTGAAACAATGAACATTATAAGTTATAAGTATTTATAAAAATAAATTTATAATATATATTTATCGCGTTGAAAACTTCGCTACAATTATTTTTGAAAAAAATCAGTTGCGCATATTTTTAAAAGTATAATGTCTTTAAAATAGTAAAAATATTTGTAAAAAGCAAAAAAAATATTGCATAATTAAAATTTGTATAGTATAATTCTAATTGTCTTCAATGAGTGTGCAATTTTCGGTGGGCTTAAGTATCGGGCGATTAGCTCAGTTGGTTAGAGCATCTGCCTTACAAGCAGAGGGTCATAGGTTCGAGTCCTATATCGCCCACCATTTTGTTTTTTTGCCGACATAGCGTAATTGGTAGCGCAACTGACTTGTAATCAGTAGGTTGGGGGTTCGATTCCCTCTGTCGGCA
>CANRLB010000057.1 GCA_947631365.1 uncultured Bacilli bacterium
ATTATCATAGACACATCTTATATTTTTCCCTTCATATTCTTTTGTAATTGTTTCATTTTTCATATATTCCCCCTTATCTTCAATTACTTTTTACTCTCTGATATATTCATCATATCACACGAATATATGTTTGTAAATGCCTTTTTAAAAAAATAATAGATTGCTCTATTATCTCCTAAATGAAACATCCTCTATTTTACTTCTATCGTCATCTAAATGACTAGAGGCATCCTTAATAAGAATTTCATATGCCACACCCTCTATTCCCGAAAAATTTTCTAATGACATTTTATAAAAGTTTTCTAACGATTTTTTAACTACATCTTGATCAAAAAATAATAAAGAACATCTAAATAAAATAATCATAAATTCAAAATAATTTTTATTATCATTAATATTAGTACAATTATTATATATGTAATCAAGGCTTTTACTATATAAAGGGGATATTATTACTTGTCTTTGTACTATTCCAATTCTCTCATCTATATCTGAAATATTACAAGCCGCTCTTGTATTCCATACTATCTTAGGATTTATATTAAAATCATGTTCTACTAAATCTTTTTCAAATATAGGATTGATATAAATTAAGTGATATTTAATTTTTCGTAAATATTTTTTAAAATCACTTGCTACTTTTTCATCATTTAAATATTCATTTATTAAATTTAGCAAAGTATTTATAATATCTGAGTTACAAGTATCTGCAACATCATAAGGAACGTAAATATTTTTAAGTTTTACTTGCGGATTACTTAAAAATATTCTAGCAATATTTTTTATTATTCGATAATTTACTAAATCATCTTTTTTATCCAAAATTAAATCTAAATCTTCATCGATATTTTTTAAAACTTTATAACAATTTAGATAATGAAGAATTTCTTGTAATTCAGAAACATTATTACCTAAAGATAAATATAAATTATTAGTAATATTAATATCATTTTTTAAACTAGTTAATAAGTTTTTAAATTTTTCTTCACAAGTAAGCCCTTTTTCTTCAAGTTCTTGTAATTTTTCATAAATTTCTAATATTTCTTTTGAAATAAATTTAATACTTTCTATAATTTGTTTAATATTATTTGTAAGTTTCATTTTTTCCCCTCTTTGAAAATTACTCTTTATTATAAACATGAATTCAAATTTGTCAAGAAAAAAGAAGCATATAGCTTCCTTAATAAATAAAACTTCCACCTATGATTATAGCAAGTAATATATATAATATTAATACTATAAATACATAGCTAGCAGCGTTATTATTGTTATTTTGGCAGCATGGATTATTGTTCCCTCCGCCTTTATTACAACAGCTCATAAAAACCTCCTTTAAAAAAGACTTAAATATATGCTCCTACAATTATGATAAGTAAAATAAATAATACTAAAATAATAGCAGCACCAATTCCGTTATTTCCGCAATTCATAATTCACTCCTCCTTTATGTCTATTCATTAATAATTTATGGTTAATCTTTTTAAGTGTGAGTGCTTAATTTAATTGTATTTATTTAATACATCTGCTATAATAAAGCATGAGGAGGAAAAAATGAAAAAAGGTTTAATTATTGGAGCATTGTGTCTTTTTACCCTTTGTGGTTGTGGACGTGTGCCAAAACTTGCTAATGGGGAGGAGGCTGTTGTCACTTTTAAAAAAGATGGCAAAGAACATGCGATAAGTGCTAATGAAATTTATGATTTATTAAAGGAAAATTATGCTTTATCTGCGACTACAGATTTAATTGATAAATATATTTTTGAAACAGAATTTTCAAGTTATGCTGAAACTGCTAAAAAAGAAGCTCAAAATAATTTAGAAGCTCTTAAAGAAAATTATGCTGGTCAAGAAGATCAATTATTAGCATTATTAAGAGCATATTATGGCTTATTAACGATTGATTCTTTTGAAGATTATGTTTATATAAATAGCCTAAGAAGTCATGCTATTGAAGAATATGCTAAATTACAAATATCTGATAAAGATATTGAAAATTATTATAATAAAGAAGCTAAAGGCGATATTGAAGTTTATCATATCTTAGTAACACCTAAAGTTACTTCTAGTATGAGTGATTCTGAACAAAAGAAAGCTGAAGATGAAGCAAAAGCCAAAGTTGATGAAATTCTAAAAAAATTAGAAGATTCTAAAGATAAACTTACAACTTTTAAAGAATTAGTTAAAGAATATTCTGAAGATGAAAGTACTAAAGATAAAGATGGTAATCTAGGATATATAAACTATTATCAATTAGATAGTACATATGATGAATTAATTGATGCAGCTTATAAATTAAAAGATGGTGAATATAGCACTAAAATGGTAACTACAGAATTAGGATATCATGTAATTTATCGTAATGCTTCTAAAGAAAAAGAATCTTTAGATAAATTAAAAGATAAAATACTAGATATTTTAAAAGATCGCTATATTGAAAAAGATAGCAAAATAAGTATTAATGCTTTAAAATACTATCGTGATTTATATAATATGGATATTATTGATTCTGAGATTAATCGTCAATATGGCATTAATTTAAATAATCAATTAAATGCTCAAGATACTCAAAATTAGAAAAAGAAAAATTTGGTTTTAAAGCCAAATTTTTTTTATGTTCTAAATTATTTAATATTCTTATCGTATTCAATATCTGATACTTCGTATTTACGATTTTTAGAGATTGTTCTTAACACTTTAGTTGATGCCCAACCAATGAAGGCTAAAATAAAGAAATACATTACACCAAATAAACTAAATTCTGGAGCTGAACCTGTGAATAAATCAAGTAAAGCTGCCCCAGCAGTCATGGATGAAACTATCGTTAAGCTATCAACTGAACTTGATGTTATATCTTGCTTAATACCATCAAACAATTTTTGAGCTGAAGCAACATAATTTTTAGTCATTGACCATAGATGTTTTATATAATCTAAAGTATCTCTTAAAGTCTCATAACGATAACCAGAAACCATTAAAAATTCTGCTAATTCAGGATCATTTTTAGCTATTTTTTCTCTTGTGGGAATATAAGTACTCATTTGATTAATACGTCCATCAATTAAATTGATTGTTTTAGCATATCCTTCTAATTTAGTTGTAAATTTAACTATTTCTGAGCCTTTAACATTGGCATGTTCTTTAACCTCATCTATTTTCTCCCAAATTATTCTATGAATATTTAAATAACGATGTAATTGTCCTTTAAATTCTCTAATAAATATTTGTTCTTCAATATATCTTTCAATATTTTCAATAGATTGTTTTTTATTATTAATAAAATAATATTTATCGCCTCTTAAAACATCATATTTAGGATTACTAAATTCAAAATATTTTTGTTTTTCCGTTTGATTAAGTAAATTAGTTATTCCTTCTTTTGAAGCATTATCACATACAATAAAATATGGAAATACTGTTTCTATATTAGCTAGTTCTTTAGGAACAGGAGCTCCTAAACTAAATAAGTAACTAAATGCCGGTGATAATTTTTTCTCATAATAATCTGTTAATTTTGCAATATCGGTAAATAAAGTATCTTCACTAATATTATCGTTTTTTAAAACAATTAAACCATCTTCAAATATTTTAACAGAAATATTAAGGGCTGTTGTGAATTTAATATATTCTTCACCTTGAACACCATATTCTACGCGTCCAATTTCCAAATTTTTATGAAATACTTCTAATTTTTTAGTATCCAATTTTAATTGAGTTTTAATATCTCTTAAAAAATCATAGATTTCTGATAATTGCAACATTGTTCTTTGAAACCAACCACCAATATAAATATTACTAATCTTCATTTTTAACTTCCAATCCTTTCTATCCTAAATCCTTGGAAAAGAATTTAGCATCATTAACTACAAAACCATAATGTTTATAACATTCATGAGCAGGTATTCTAAAATTCATTGACCAAAGTTCCATACATACACAACCTCTTTTTTTACATATCATACTGCAAGCATCTAACATATGAGTTGCAATATTAAGTCTTCTAAATTCTTTCTTAACACATACATGATTTAAAATTGCATATGTATTCATCTTTTCATAAATTGTGGGAATAATGGTAATTTTAGTATGAGCAATAATTTTACCATCTGCCTCACCAATTAAATAAATTTGATTCTTATCATTTTTAGTTTCTTCATATATTTTTTTAGCATATTCCATCGAAGTATTTTCTTCAAAGCATTCATTACATAACGTTATAATTCCTTCTAAGTCATTACTATTTGCTAGTCTAAAGCGAACTTCCATTTCTATCACCTATCATTAATTTAATTTTACATTAATATTGTTTAATAGTGTATACTTTGAACTGCATTTTACAAAAAATTTACGCATTAAAAAAGTATTCATACAGAATACTTTAATTTTTAAATCCCTTTTGAAATAATTTCATTTTAATTTGATAATCTAGTTCTTCGCCCCTATATTTTTTACTTAATTTATTCTTTACTTTTTTATATTCTTTTTCATATATTTCTAAATTATCTTGAAAAGAAAATTCCTCTAATGCTTCATTAATTTGTTCCAAATAAAATCCTTTATTTTTTAAATCATTAATTAATTTAGCTTTAAACATTTTAGCTGATAAATTTTTATTATTATTTATTTTCTTTTGAATATATTTTCTTAATTTATTAAACCAAATATCATCTTCAATCGTCAATAAATAATTATTTATACTAACATCATCAAAACCTAATTTTTTTAAATTATATAATATTTTATAAGGACCCGTCATTTTTAAATTTACTTCATCATTAATATAAGCTTTAATATATAAATCTTTATTTAAAAGTCCTTCTTTTTTTAATCTTTCAATTGTATAATTAATTGCATCTTTTTCATAATCTTTTAATTTCTTTGCGATTTCTTTTTCTGTTCTAAGTTTAGTATTAATAAATTTTAAGGCTTTATAATAACCTTCTAAATAACTATTGAACTTTATTATTTCCTTTATTTCTTTTTCATCTATTTCTTTTTTTAATAACAAATTATATTTTAAAATAACATCATCATATAAATTAAGTAATTCATTATTATCTAAAATAATTTCATATAAGCTACCTTTTTTCTTACTAATTTTCTTTATTTTCATAATTTTGGCATGCCTCACTTAATTCTTTAACTAAGTTATTAACATCTTCTATATTTTTAATTTTAGCTCCACTAGCATATTTATGACCTCCACCATTATAACGTAAGGCAATTTCATTAATAATTGGTCCTCGACTTCTGATACTTATCTTATATTGATCATTTTTAATATCTTCCGTAATAAAACACCACACTAATAAATCTTCAATAAAATTATAATTATTAATTAAATTAGATGGAGTTGCCACATCAACATTATATTCTTTTAAAACATTTTCGGTAATTATAATATAACCAAAACGATTTTTATCAACTATTAAATTATTTGTTATATAAGCAATAAATTTATATTCCGAAAAAGGTCTTACATATAATTTTTCATATAAGGAAGTAAAATCAATATTACTTTCTTTAAGAAGATTAATAACTGTTTCCAAAGTTTCAATAGTAGTATTTTTTAAAGAAAATCTTTCACTATCAGATACTATTCCTAAAAATAAATTTTCCGCAATTTTTTGATTCAATTTTAATTTCGTATTAAGTATTAATTCGCTTACCATTTGACAAGTACTAGATTTAGTTTCATCAACCCATTCAATACTTGCTTCAATATCTTGTTTAGGGTGATGATCAATTTTTATAATCTCTTTATATTTTAAATTTTCAATACCATCTATTCTAGCCATATTAGGCACATCCAAAACAATTAATAAGCAATCATTAACTACTTCATAATCAATTTTATCTAAATTACCATATTTTTTAAACTTAGCTACTCCCACGCCGCCTGCATATACACATTTACTAGGGAAGGTAAGTTTTATAGCATCTCTTAAAGCCAAACAGGAACAAATAGCATCCGGATCTGGCCCAACATGTCTTAATATAACTATCGTTTGATATTTTTTTATTTGCCGATAAATTTTATTCAACAATTTGTTATTTATTATTTTAATCACCCCACTATTATTTAATTTATTTACTAATTAATTCTTGCGTATCAAGGGCAATCATTAATTCTTCATTAGTTGGTATAACATAAACAGGAACTTTTGATGCTGAACTAGAAATTAATCCTTCATGAAGATCTAAGTAAGATGCAATTTGATTATTTTTCTCACTATCAACAAAAATACCTAAACAATTTAATTTATTCAAAATATTTTCTCTAAATTCGCGAGCATTTTCACCTAAACCAGCCGTAAAGACTAAAGCATCAACTTTTCCTTCTAATTTAACATAATACTTAGCTATATAAGAAACAATTCTATCAATATACATGTCGTTTGCTAAAATACATTTTTGATTGCCTTTAGCCATTTCTTCTTCAATATCTCGATGATCTGAATACTCTTCACTTATGGCAAGTAATCCACTCTTTTTATTTAAAGCATTATCTACTTCTTCTATACTTAAATGAGCATTTTTCATAATATAAGGAATCATTGAGTAATCAATATCGCCACATCTTGTCCCCATCATTATACCCGAATTAGGACTAAAGCCCATCGTTGTATCAATACTTATGCCATCTTTAATACAAGCTATACTTCCCCCACTTCCAATATGACAACTAATAATATTTACATTATCTTTTCCTAACATTTCTTGTACTTTTTTCGTTATATAACGATGAGAAGTTCCATGAAAGCCATATTTACGCACACTATAATCTTTATACCATTCCCTTGGAACAGGATATAAATATTCTTTTTCCTTCATTGTTTGATGAAAAGCAGTATCAAAGACACCAACCATTGGCGTATTAGGCATTGCTTCTCTAAAAGCTTTAATTCCTACTATATTAGCGGGATTATGTAATGGAGCAAGTGGCGATAATTCTTCAATTGTTTTAATTACATCATCATTAATTAAAGTAGATTTACTATACTTATCTCCACCATGAACAATTCTATGTCCCACACCATCAATTTCATCAA
>CANRLB010000058.1 GCA_947631365.1 uncultured Bacilli bacterium
ATTCCGGCTTTTTTAGCATAATTATTAATAACTCTTGTTAAAGCTCTTCTAACCCCTTCTTCATGCGTTCCACCATCATGAGTATTAATATTATTAACAAACGAATAAATACTATCTGAATAACCTGAATTATATTGCATAGCAACTTCAAAGAAAACGCCATCTTCTTCTCCTTCTAAATGAATAATTTCTTCATGAATTGGAGTTTTAGAAGTATTTAAAAATTTAACATATTCCGAAATACCGCCTTCATACATAAATTTTTCGCCAGTCGTATCTTTATCATCACGATCATCTCTAATTGTTAAAGCAAGTCCTTTATTTAAAAACGCTAATTCTCTAACTCTAACTTTTAATGTTTCATAATCAAAAATATCGGTATCAAAAATATCGGAATCTGGCTTAAAAGAAACAACTGTACCGGTTCTTTCTTTTTCACAATCACCAATACAAGTTAATTTTTGAGCCGTTTTACCGCCATTTTCAAACTTAGCTTCATAAATTTTACCATCTTTATAAACAGTGACAGTAACCCATTTAGATAAGGCATTTACAACGGAAGCTCCAACACCATGGAGTCCTCCACTAACTTTATAACCGCCTCCACCAAACTTACCACCAGCATGTAAAACAGTATAAACAGTTTCAACAGTTGATATACCAGTTTTAGGATGAATTCCTACAGGAATACCACGTCCATTATCTTTTACCGTTATGGAATTTCCTTTATTAATAATTATTTCAATATGATTACAAAATCCAGCTAAAGCTTCATCTATGGCATTATCAACAATTTCCCATACTAAATGATGTAGACCTTTAACATCAGTAGTCCCAATATACATACCAGGACGTTTTCTAACAGCTTCTAGACCCTCTAAAACTTGAATATCATTATCACTATAATGTAAATTTTCTTCTTTCATCATTTTTCCTCCCTAATTTCGTTACGTTCAACTTTATATATTGAAGATGTGGCTAACAACTTTTCATCTAATCGATCTAATTCAGTGGTTGTTATAAATGTTTGAATATTATCATTTAATAAATTAATAATATTTTTTACCTTTTCATTATCAAGAGCACTAAATAAATCATCGAGAATTAATAAAGGTAAGGTATTTTTTTCTTTCATAATTAAATCTATTTCTGCTAATTTAAAGGCAAAAATAGCATTTTTCTTTTGCCCATTACTTCCCCATTCTGAAATATCTTTATTATCAAGTAAAAATATTATATCGTCATGATGAATACCATACAAAGTTTTACCCATTGCTAATTCTCTTTTATAATTTTTATCATAAATTTTGATTATCTCTTCTTTAGATTTATTCTTATAATCAGAACGATAATTTATAAATATTTCTCCATCATGACAAATTGATTGATATTTTTTACTAATAATCTCATTAATACTATTAATAAATTTTTCTCTTAGATTAAAAATTTTAAAACCCCACTCAACTAGTTTTTGAGTTAAAATATCTAAATAATCTTTTGAGGCATTGCCATTAATATATAAGTCTCTTAAGTAGAAATTTCTTTGTTTTAAAATTTTATTGTAATTGTTTAAATAAACAATATATTCTTTTTCTAATTTACTAATTTCAATATTAATTAATTTTCTTCTACTTTGTGGGGATGATGTAAATATTGTTTGTTCATCTGGTAAAAGTAATATAACATTTATTTTAGTAATATAATCACTTAATTTAGAAATAATATTATTATTTATTTTAACTTTTTTTCCATCTTTACTTATAATAACTTGATAATTATTTTTGGTATCGTTTTCTATTTCTCCTTCTATTTTTGTACTTAATTCACCATCTTTTATTAACATTTTATCATCATTACTTCGAAATGATTTGGTAATTGATAACACATATATAGCCTCAACTAAATTTGTTTTTCCTTCACCATTATTGCCATAAATAATATTTAAATGATTATTAAAGTTTAATTCAACTTTAGGATAATTTCTGAAATTTATTAATTTTATAGTGTTCAATTTCATAATTTGACCTTCTTTGGCGTTATATTTAATAATCATAGTGTTTAAGTACACCTATACCTACTTATAATTATAACACAATATAACATTATTTTAAACAAAATTTACATTTTTTGACCATTTTAAATAATTATTTAATTTAATTGTATTTATTAACATTTTTTCGAAACTATATTTAGAAATATTAACTATAAATTCTTGATCATTTATACATTTTATAATTAATTTATTTTGAATTTCTTCATAATTTATTATTTTATTTGCAACAATGAATAAACATTCTTTATTTCTTAAACAATCAATCTGTAATAAAATGATATTTTCAGCCTCTGATATTAAAATCGGGACTTTATATTTAATATTTAATATTTTTTTAGCACTTTTAATTCTTCCTTCCATACTACTACCATGAAGAAGACAATTATTTTCTAAAATTGATTTAATATGTTTGTTAATAACTTTCTTGTTTTCAACATTATATATTATGGTTTCTTGATCATGTTTTAAAATTGCTATAGTTTGATCATTTATAATATAATTTTTCATTGTGCCTCCTGAAATTAGGCTTTACTATAGCATAAAAGAATTAAAAAAATTGTCGAAATAAAGAAAAAAAAAGAAAAATTTTCTTTTTTTTTAATATGTTTTGACTGGTAAAATTAATTCAATTATTGACTCATCTTGAACTGATTTAATTAAAATTGGTTTATCATCACCATTCATTAATAATAATATATTATTATCTTTTATAACTTTTAAAGCCTCTAACATATATCTTGAACTGAAAGCTATTTCTAATTTTTCTTTATTATTACATTCAATATTTATTTTTTCTTCGGTTTTACCAATTTCACTAGCACTAGAGGAGACAATCATTAATTTATCATTAATTGATAATCTTACGATATTTTTATCTTTACTTTGAGCAAGTAAGGAAGCTCTATCAACGGCATCATTAAATTTTTTTAAATCTAAGTTAATCATATAAGAAAATTCAGAAGGAATAAAATGATTAGTATCTGGATATTGACCATTTAATAAATTGGTTTGAAATTCAATATTACGATATTTGAAGAGTATTTTGTTATTAAAGATATGCATAGTAACATCATCGCCATCACTTGTTAACATCTTTTCTAGTTCATTAATACTTTTTCCTGGTATAATTATATTAATCGTATTATTAATCATATTATCAAGTTTAATACTTTTTTTAGCTAAACGATAAGAATCTGTAGCAATACATTCTAAACTATTACCAGCAATTTTTAAATTAATGCCTGTAAAAAGTAATCTAGCTTCTTGAGTAGATACTGCATATGATGTTTCATTAATCATATTTTTTAATAATTCATCTTTTAAAACAATTGGTTCTTTTGATTCATCAATATTTATTTGTGGATAATCAGATATTTCATAACAATTTAAATTATATTCATTATTATCAGTATAAATTTTAATTTTGGTATTATCAGATGATTCTAAAGTAATAATATCAGATGGCATTTTTCTAATTATATCTAAAATATATTTACTACCTATAATCATAGTTCCTGTTTTTTCTATTTTTTTAATATCTTTTTCAGCTATTTTAATTCTAATAGATAATTCAGAATCACTAGCAAATAAACTTAAACCATCATTTGTTAAATCAAATTTTATTCCATTTAATATTGGAATAGTTGTTCTTGTTCCTATTGCTCTTGTAACATTTGTAAGAGCTTCTAGTAAAGTTGTTTTATCAATAATAAATTTCATAAATCATTCCTTCTTTCTTTTATATAGTTTAAATTATTATTCTTTATTATATTGTTAATAATGTTAATAACTTTAATTTTTCTTTATTTTATTTAGAAAATATAATGTTGAAAACTATTTAATTTTCCACAAAATTATAACTTAGATTTAATTTCTTTTAACATATTATCTAAAGTAGTATTATTTTGAAGTTCCTCTTTTATTTTTTCACAACTAGCTACTACTGTAGAATGATCTCTTCCGCCAAATTCCAAACCAATTCGAGCTAAATTTTCTTCGGTTTCAATACGACATAAGTACATAGCAATATGTCTTGGTCTTGCAATATTATTACTTCTTCTTTTGCTTTTTAAATCTTCTACTGTAATTTTAAAGAAATCAGCGACTACTTTTTGAATATGCGATATTGTATTTTCTTGATAAATATTAGTATCTACATAATCTTTAATGGCTTCAATGGCAAAATCTAAATTAATATATTCTGGTGTATATAACGCTGTAAATACTAGCAATCTATTAATTGTTCCTTCGATATGTCTTACATCACTAGGACAAGCATTAGCTATATATTCAATAACATCTTTGTTTACTTTATCTTTAATACTGGTATTTTGGATTTTTTGTTTAATTATTTCACAACGTAATTCAAAATCAGGAGGATGAATATCAACTGGAAGTCCCCATTTAAAACGACTTCTAAGTCTTTCTTCAATTTTCTTTAAATCATCAGGTGAACGATCACTTGAAATGATTATTTGTTTATTGGCTTGATGTAATGCTTCAAAAGTATGAAAGAATTCTTGTTGTGTCATTGGTGAATCAACTAAAAATTGAATATCATCAATGATTAATACATCAACATTACGATATTTATTTTTAAAATTATTAGCATATTCTATGGCATCTTTGCCTTTTTCTATCTTCGATAAATCAACATATTCATCACGAAAGTCACTACTAGTAGTATATAAAACTTTTTTAGAAGAATGTTCTGTAATATAATTTCCAATGGCATTCATTAAATGAGTTTTACCCGTTCCACTTTTTCCATATATAAATAAGGGATTTCTAATAGTTCCTGGTGATTGAGCAACATTCATTGCGGAAATAAAAGCAAGTCGATTTGATTCTCCAACGACATAATTATCAAAATTTAAATTAGGTTTTAAATTAGTATTCCAATTTATAACTTGGTTTGGATTTTCTTCTTCTTTAGTTATTTCTAAATTTGTTATGTCATTTAATTCATCTTCTGTATAAAATTTAAATTCATAATTAATTCCTGTAAGAGAAAACATAGTACTATCTATTAAATCTAAATAAGTATTTTTAAGTATTTGTTTATGAACAGGTAGAGGTACTTTAATTGTAATTTCTTTATCGTCGATATTTACTAGTTCTAAATCATTAAACCATGCTGTGTAAGTGCCAGGACTTACTTCACTTGCAATTTCACTTAAAAATTGTTTAAATAATTCTTGTGTTTTCAATACCTCACCCCACGTTCATACATATCCCAATTTCATTTTAACTTAAATAAAATTTTATTACAAGAAAAAAGTTATTAAATATCCTTTTCAACAAACTTTTCAACAACTTTTTTCTAGATAATATCTATATTACATAAACTTTTCAACAATTTCAACAAAATTTTATTAACTTTTAAACATTTCGACATTTTAAGTTAAATAACTAAAATGTTGAAAGTGTTGAAATTGTTAATATTCTAGATTTTTACTTAGTTTAATACATTATTAAAATGTTAATATATAGTGGAAAATAAAAAAGTTATCGTATTAATAACTTTTAAACTATTATCTTAATAAAAGATTTAGTGTTTCATTATATTCCATATTATCTGATACCTCATAACTATGAATATAACTAATTGTTTTAATAATTGGAAATTTAGAAACAAGTTTTAAAATATGTTCAATTCTATAGTTTTTATCAACATATTCTAATTCAGTAAATTTTCCATATAAAACTAAGTTTTGTAATTCTTTTAATTCAAAAATGGTTAAATAATCTTTTAAATAGTTATGTACTTGAAATTCTGTCCAATTATAATGTCTTGCTAAAAAATTAATATAGCCATTTTCTAACTCTTCAATTTTATCTAAATTATTTTGCTCTAAATAATTATTTGGAAATAATACATTTTTAATAAGTTTATAAAGAGTTACATTATCTTGAAAATAAAAATCTGAATTGTTTATAGAATAATCAATTATATTTTTAATACTAATTCTAAATATTTCTAAGCGATATAAACTTTCTAATTCTGCTTTTTTATTAAAATCTAAATTATCATCTTGTAATTCATTATAAATATTTAAAACTTTTTGAATATTTTCTTTTTCTTCATCTGTTTTAGCGTTGAAGAAATTATACAAGGAATCGATTGAAAAATATTCAACCGCATCATAATAAGAAAAATAATTACTATTAGTTATTCCCATTAGTAATAATAAAGAATAGTTATCTAAATTATTAGATGAGTAATATGTATATATATCTTCTTCACCTTCATAAGTTATACCATCTTCTATAATAGTTGTATGTATAAACCGTTCTCTTTCATTTCTTAAAATATCTAAATTTTCTAATCGTTGTTCACTTAATAATTGAGTAGTTTTTCTAAAATCTATTGAAATAATATTTTCTTCATCTATTGTATCATCTATAGGTAAAACAGTATCAAACATGACATCTTCATAACTAATGGTAGTATATTCATCTTCATTATTTTTATTATTATCATTAATATCTAAATAAAATAGTATTGATGCCATAATGCCAGACATTATTCCTAAATAAATGCTAAACGTTACTAAAGCAGCGATTAAATGAGCATGATTTACTAAAATATGAGCTAATTTATTTTCTATTGCAATTTTTAACTGTTTAGTTTTTTCTTTTAATTCTATATTATTTTTCAATTTTCTTCTTCCTTTTTTAAAACATTTTATATTATAGTTAAATTTTATATTTATTGCAATATTGAATTTTCTTGACATTATCCTTATGTTAATGGTATATTAATAGGGCTTAGGAAGAGGTGCAAAATGAAAAGAACATATCAACCAAATAATTTAAAAAAAGCAAAAAAACATGGTTTCTTTGCTCGTAAAGGAACAAAGATTATTAATAATCGTCGGAGAAAAGGACGTAAGGAATTAACTAAATAATTTCTTACGCATTTTTTTATTATGAAAAAAAGAGATATTGTTAAAGAAAATAC
>CANRLB010000059.1 GCA_947631365.1 uncultured Bacilli bacterium
ATTCATAAACTAATATTTCTTTTAAAATATCAAGATCATCAACAAATAAATATTTATTACAAATATTAACAATTTTTTTTAAAATATTTTGATCTACGTCTTTTATTTTAACTAAAGCATCATCAATAGATGTTAAATTAGTTAAAAAAAGATGAGCAATATTAGTACTATATAGAGTTTTTTCATGAAGATTTTTAAGAGGTAGATGATATAATTTAGCCATTCTTACTAATTCATTATTATAATCACTAGTAATATTCATAAGCTTAATTTTATTAATACTTATCCCTTTTTTAATTAAATCACAAATACTTTTAAAAACATAATCTATTTCATCTAAAGTATTTTTAAATTCATAAACATATTTTGGATTATTTAAAGGATTTATATTAATGTGATAATATTTTAAGTCTTTAAAAAGATCTTCTTCATCAAATTCTAAAGGCGGGGTATCAATTAGATATATTTGATAATCTTTAATATATTTTTTAAAAGTAGGATTATAAATTAAAAGATGTTGATTTTGTAATTCTTCTTTTAAATCTCTTAAAAAATTTAATTTAGGATTAGAATATTCTTTATCTTCTTTAATATATAATAAATTATTTAAATACATTACAGCAACTTCAACTTTTAAATGATATTTTTTAATAATATAATATAAAGTCTCTTCATTATAATTAAATAAATATTCTTTTAAAAAACTATTTAAAGTATAAAATTTAACATCTAAAAGAAGATGACGATTAGTCATTTCTTTCAAGATTGCTTTTTTATAACTCTCATTACATATATAAATAGTTTTATCTTTTAGAATATTATTAAGATTCATAATTACTCCATCATTTTTAATTCATCAATTATTTTCTTTAGTTCTTCCTCTGTTTCACTCTTGCAAATTTTTAATTTTAAGTTTTTAGTATTAGGAAGACCTTTTAAATAATACATAAGAATAGTACGCATTTCAAGAATGCCAATTTTTTCACCCTTTTCTTTAATATTAGCTTCTAAATGTTCTTTCATCATTTTGACTCTTTCATCTAAAGATACTTCTTTAGGTTCAATATTATTTTCTAGATAATCTAGACATTCTTTGATAAGCCAAGGATTACCCAAGGTAGCTCTTCCAATCATGACGGCCTCACAACCACATTCAGTAAGCATTTTTTTAGCATCATAACAAGAATTGATATCACCATTACCGATAACAGGAATAGAAACACTTTCTTTAACTTTTTTAATAACATCCCAATTAGCATGACCGGAATAACCTTGACTCCTAGTTCTACCATGAACAAATATAGCACTTGCCCCAGCAGATTCACAAACTTTAGCAATTTCTGTAGCGTTAATATGCTCATCATCCCAACCAATTCTTATTTTAACAGTAACGGGAATAGAAACACTTCCAACAACATTTTGCACTATTTTTCTAACAAGCTCTGGATCTTTAAGTAAACTACTACCTGCTTTACTTTTAAGAGCAATTTTAGGAACAGGACAACCCATATTGATATCAATAATATCAGGGTGAACGGCATCTTCTACAATTTTTGCGGCCCTTCCCATTGAATCAGGATCTCCCCCAAAAATTTGAATAGCAATCGGTCTTTCACTTTCCTTAAATTTTAAAAGCTCAAAAGTTTTTTTAGAATCATAAATTAAAGCTTTATCAGATACCATTTCAGAAACTACTAAACCAGCACCCATAGTTTTACAAATAGTACGATATGTACTTGATGTATATCCCGCCATGGGAGCCAAAACCACTTGATTTTTAATTTCCACATTACCTATTTTCCACATAAAATCACCTGTTAGAATTTTTCTAAATTTATTATACTATTTTAACTATTTCTAAACAAGCGAACAATGGTAATTTTTACTTAATTTAAGTATTTAAAAAGACATTTAATCTAAATCAAATGTCTATTAACTCTTTATCCTAAATAAGTTATTTTTGCGTGACCAGCGTTATTGTTACCAACCATTGTTTCATCACCTTTAAAAGTTGGCATTGGAGCATTGCCAGCAATCATACCAGGAAGTGAGAAAACTTTACCACTATAATGTTCTGGTTTTCCAGTATGAATAATACGATCTTCTGTTGATGTTGCCTCTATAGCATCACATCCGGGATATCCTGAAACAAATGATGAACCGCCTCCACCTCCAGACCAAGCATAACCTGTATGATTACCATGACCGCCGCCATAATAACCACCGCCTCCGCCAGAAGACATCCACCCACTTCCACTAGGACGTCTTGTACCATATCCTCCACTTCCAAATTTACCGCTCATTTGAGGCAAATATTCTGGATCCCAAGTATGGTTAAATTCGCTTCCTGGTTCACCACCGCTTGTTTGAGTAGCACCATGGCCACTATAATTAAAATTATTGCGAAATGAATAATGGGCATCAATTCCATTAATTGCTCCACCATCACCCCGTTGAGAACTTTCCGATATTTCATCCATATTTTTATGCGCTGCACCACCACCACCAGCTGCAACCATTATTCTAGATTTTAAACTATTAAAATCTGACCATTTACCAGATGTTAATCTAATGTCTGTGGCTCCACCTCCCTGTGCTTCACCGCCGCCTCCACCATTAAACGTATATTCTTCTTGACCATCTATGGAATTGGCATTTTCACCAACATATACATAAATGGGTTCATTACTTTTTAGATACATAACTCCTATTGTATATGCCCCTCTTCCATATGAATTGGCTATAAAGTCAGCATGATAATGCGCTCCACTTGCACCCCATAATTCAATTAAATATTCACCATCTTTAGTTGGAGTAAATGTTTCATAGTCTCCTGTATAACCATATTCTTTTACTTCTTCTTCTAACTTTTCTCCATTTTCTTCTATATTTGTTAGAATACCAAATATTCCTTTGAATTCTTTATTTTGGGTACTATTATTAAAATTAGCAAGTTCAACATTATGATATGGATTACCTTCATAATAATCAATCCATAAGTATACATTATAAACATTAGTGGTATTACTTGCTACATCTCCGACATCAAGAACATAACTATTTTTTGTATCATAACCTTTAGTTGATTCATTTTCACTAATTTTATTATTAAGAAGTTCTACTACATTTTCAGTTTTAACTTTATTTATTTTATTTAATAAACTAGTATCTTTAACAATAGTTTCACTACCATTATTTACCTTTTTTAACACTTTTGTTTTTATTTGAAAATCTTTTATTTGATTTACACTACTATCAGCAAGAGTTGTAAGAGTTAAAGTATATTTTATATCTTCTTGGGTTTCTTTACATTTATTAGTTATAGTTACTTCAATCGGTTTTATTTTTTGTAAAGCATAAGTATCTGTTATTGGATAATTGTATGGTAATATATTTATTCCGCTATCAGATGGTGTTTCTATATCCACATCAATACAAGCAGTTTTACCACCCACTATAGTAATAGCACTTTTCTTACTCTGATCAAGTGCATCAAAATAAGCATAACTTATTCCTATACTTATTAACAAAAGTATTATGAGTCCTACTAATCCCAATACTTTTATTTTACTTTTTAATACCCCCCCCCGAGCGAACAATATTTTGTTTTTCCATAACTATCCTCTTTCTATTTTTATTACCCTTATATTATCATATTTTTTTATCTTTTTAAATAGTTTTTTATTTAATTATTTTTAAACTCTATAATTTAAAAAAATGTTTTTCATTACTATATTTTTAATGTACTTCATCATAATTTCAAGCAAAAAGCATTGGCATTAGATGAAATAAATTTACAATTGTTGAAAATAATGATAAAATAACTTTTATAAACGGGAGGGAAAACTTTAATGAAATTTAAAAATGAAAACGGAGAGCAATATATTATTTTAGAAGAAAATGATAAAATAAATATAACTACTAGAGTTAGCAATAAGGGGATTGACGTAAATTGTCAAAATGGTAAATTAAATATTTCTGGTAATTCAGAAATTATTAATTCTATTAAAGGTGACGGAATATTAGACAAAATTAATTTGCCTGCTACTGTATCTAAAGAGAAAATAATAAAAGCGTGTGATCATTGGTTAAAAATGTTTGAAGAAATGCACGACAAATATAAAGAATTAGTTCTAACAGAAAAATATCGTGAACAAGGTGTATCCATGTATTTAACATTTGATGTAGTCTTATATTCCAAAGAAAGAGTTGTAGCAAGAAATATTTCATTAAAATTAAAAAAGGGCGATGTTTTAATCCAAGATGGAGTTTCTATAACTATTCCAACTTCTGGAGATGATATTTATAAATATTTAATAGCCAGAGTCTTAAATTACTATATTTCTAAAAATTATGGAGACACCCCAATTAATGATAAGAATTCTATTGATAATGTCCTATATTCAAAAGATTATAATGGTTCTGGTTCATCTCCAATGATGGCCAATATAGATTATTTAATTAATTCCAAATTTTTTGATATTACTAAAATTATAACTAATCAACATAGAGTTGGTTTTGCTTCTGAGCAATTAATAAGAGACCTTAAAGATGATATTCATAGCCAAATTTTAGGGGAAAATTTTGAAGCGGAATTAAACTATTCAGCTAGACAACTTGGCTTTTTGAAAACGATTGAACCATCACTTAAAAGAAATCTTAATTAAAAATATAGTTAGTACTAAATGTATTAACTATATTTTTAATGTTACTTCATCATAATCTTCAAGTAAAAAAGCATTGGCATCATCGGTATCAACATGAAGTTCTAAGACACCATTTTTAGTAACTTTAACTTCAGCATCAATAACCCCACTTTTAATACCATCTATTTTTACTTTAACTATATCTTGATCTTTTACTCCAAGTACATTAGCGTCACTTTCATTCATATGCACATGACGATTAGCAATAATTAAACCTTTTACTTCAATTTTTCCTTTATTTGTTTCTAAAGTAATATTCAAGCTATCAGATAGATCCCCACTTCTTCTTACTGGTGGATCTAATTCTAATACTCTTGCATCTTTTTTGGATATTTCAATTTGATTATAACTTCGACATGGCCCAACTACTCTGACATTAGGAATAAAATTATTCCCATTTCTAATAGTTAGTGTTTCTATAGTAGCATATTCACCAATTTGCGATAAATCATTTCTTTTAGTAATTTCTTCATCAAATAATATATCATAAACCTCTTTAGTTAAATGAGCATGACGATTACTTATTCTAGCCTTTATTGGTATTTCCATTATAATCACCTTAAAATAATTATATATTATTTTCAAATATTTATAAATAATTTTTTAAGTATAAATTCAAAATAATTTATGCATACTAAAGATGGTGATAAATAATGAAGAAACCTGGATGTAGTAAATGTAATGAAACCCAAACTCAAGGTAGATGTTACATCGATGAAAATACGGGACTTTTATGTGTCGAACTTGTTAAGAAAATAGAACTACCTAAAGGTAAAAAAGTATTGGTACCTCAAATATGTACTGAATGTGGCACCACTGAATGGATTACAATTGATACTTGTGAAGAAAATGAAAAAACATCTGATTGATGTTTTTAATTTGCTCTTTTTATATTTATAACTTTATCATTATCATAAGTTATTTCATATATATCATATAAAGTATCACTATCATCATAAATAATTTCATTATTAAACTCTAATATTAAATTTTCATCTAAATTATAACCTACTTTTGTATATTTTAATAAATAACCTAATATAGCTCTTTTATGAGTAAATAAACAAATATTATCATCTTTTATTTTATTAATAAAATTATTAATTCTATTACCAACATCAATAAGTGATTCACCATTAGGTAGTTTATAAGTAAATTCATGATCTTGTAATCCTTTAACCATTTTCATATTTTTACTTCCTAAATCACCTACTTTACAATCATTTAATTCAAAAGTTAAATTCAGGGGTAAATCTAGTTTTTCGGATAAATATTTAGAAGTAGCTAAAGAACTACTTTGCATACTAGTATAGATTTTTTTAATATTTTCTAAAAATTTTAAAGAACTAATTTTTTGAGCTAATATTTCGCCTTTTATACTAAGGGGGCGAATACTTCTTATTAAATCAAGGTTAGCATTATTTAAATAATCTATATTATCAAGTAAAAGATTATTACTAATTAAATACAGTTTCATCTTCTTTTTCGCCTTCTTCTAAATAAGTAATATCTTCCTTTTTATTTTGAATTTTATCAACATCAACATTTTTAATATTTTCAAATCTTTTAGTTATTTTTTCAGTTGTGGTATGTAGTTCATCTAAACTTTGATTAACGCTTTTAACACTTCTTGAAAGTTTATCCCAACGATCTTTATACCGATTAAATTCAACTCCTAATTTATCAAGTTCCGTGTGAATAACTAAAGCATATTTATCTCTTTCCATATTTTTTAAAATCATACTAATAATCGATAAAGTACTAATTAAAGTAGTTGGTCCCGTAATCCAAACTTTTCTTTCATAAGCATAATTAATAAGTTCTGGATGATAAGCATTAATCTCCGCAAATAAAGCTTCAGCTGGTAAAAACATAATGGCTTCATCAGAAGTTTCCCCCGGAATTATATATTTACTACTAATATCATTAATATGTTTTTTAACATCATTAACAAAATTCTTTTCAAATAGTAATCTTTCTTCCCGACTACGATTTTTATCAACCATTTTTTGATAATTTTCTAAAGGAAATTTACTATCAATCGCAATAGTTCCTAAAGGAGATGGAGCATATAAAAGACAATCTACAATACTACCATTACTAAGTTTATGTTGAATACTATAAATATTTTGTTTATTATTGATAGAAGCTGGACCAAAAGCATTATTTAAAATATATTCTAAGTTAACCTCACCAAAAGTACCTCTTGTTTTTTATCGGTAAGAACACTTTGCAAAGAAACAATCTCTGTA
>CANRLB010000060.1 GCA_947631365.1 uncultured Bacilli bacterium
CTAGTAATAATAACATGGAATAAAAGTTATTCATATGAAATGAATAATAATGAAGTAGAAGAAAAAGAAATAGAAAGAAAAGAATTTGCAATATATTTAGAAAAGACACAAAATACTCAAGACTATGAAAGATCAGAAGATAAAGATTTTCCAAAGCAAGGATATTTATTAAATGAAGAAAAAACCAAATGTTATGAATACGGAAGTAATAAAGAAGTACCTGATGCAGTAGAACAAAGTTTATCTAGTGGAGTAATAGATGGAAGTATCATAGTAACAAGTCAAAAAAGTATTTATTGTAATATATATTTTGATAAAGATGAAGAAAAACCAGAAGTAATTACATTCACCTTAACAGGAAGTATAGATAATGGAACATCATTAAGTAATAATAAATTATATACCCATACAACAAATGTATCTTATAATGTTACATGGGCAAATGAAGATGTAGCCCAAATATGTGTAAGTGAAGAAGAAACATGTTCAAACTGGCGAGAAGTAGGAAGTAATAGTAAAACAAGTAAAAATGGAAATATATCAATAACACCAACTGAAGGAGCCAAAACAATCTATGTATATTTAAAAGATAAAGCGAATAATACATCAGAAATAGAAAAAAAGGGAACAATAACATTAGATACAACCAATCCAAATATAACAATAGAAGAAGACACAAATAAAACAACAGAAGATACAATAGTAATAAATGTTAATGTAAGTGATACAAGTGGAATAAAAAGTGTAACATGTAAAGCAATAATAGATACAAATGAGATTACAGGTAATTATGAAGGTAATACGTGTACATTTAGTGGATTAAATGATGGTACAGAATATAAAATAACAGGAGAAGCAACAGATGAATCAGGAAGAAAGAATACAAGTAATGAATTAAGTATAACAACATTAAAAAAAGAATTATCAAGAGATGAAATAATACAAAAATATTTTAATGGAACTGTGCCAGGAGGACTATCTACTAAAATTTTAGGAGATATGTATAGATTTGTAGGAAAAACAGCAAATGTATCAAATTATATCTGTTTTGGATATAGTAATCTAGAAACAGATTGCAATAATAAAACAAGTGACTATATGTATAGAATAATAGGCATAACAGAAGATGGGCAAATGAAACTTATTAAGAATACGGCCATTAGAGAGGAATCAGCTTATCAATATAAATGGTACGAGAATAAGACGACTAATGTAACTTGGCCAAATTCGTATATATATAAAAGACTAAACGGTCTATCGAATGGCTTGACTTCAGGAACTGACGGAGATACTAATTTATTCATAGATAGTACGACAAGTAATGTAAAATATATAAAAACAGAAGGGGATACTGCCTGGTATAGCAAGATAGATAGTAATCATCAATGGTTATATGGTGGAATCAATAATGTCGGTATGAACAATTCTGCCGACTATGTATATAAGATAGAATCTGGGCAGCAAGAAACGGTACAATATAGAAATGAAGATCCCAGTAAATGGACGTCAAGTGTTCCGGCAGCAATAGGATTAATGTATGTAAGTGATTTTTACTATTCATATGCTTCTTCTGGTACAAATTCGAAAGATACAAATTGCTATTTCTCAACATCAGGATGTGACAATAGTTGGTTATATATGGGTAATAATGGAGAAAATATTCACGATTATCAATATGAATGGACGATGACGCGGAATGGTCAGAGTTATGAGGGATCTAACTATGGATGGCGAGTGAATCGAGATGGCGAGATGCTCTTAGCGTCATTGGATGAGGACCACTTGATCCGACCGGTTTTCTATCTGCTCCCTACGATTGAGATTTCCGACGGTCACGGGACTAGTGGTGATCCTTTCATAATAACAAACTAATAATCGAGAAGGAAAACTCGTAAAAACCTTCATAGACTTAATCCTTTGGGAAAGTAGCAATACTTTCTCATTTTTTGTCTAATTATGACAAGTTTTGTCAATTGACTTGTATATAAATAAAAAATGTATTTTAATAATTTTTTAGAAAGGAAATATTATTATATAATTATATTGAGGTGACTTATGCTAAAATTAAAAAATGTTTCTAAATATTATTATCAAGATGGTGTAGTAGCTAAAGGAATATCTAATGTTAATTTAGAATTACATTTAGGTGAATTTGTTGTTATTACAGGTGAATCTGGAAGTGGTAAATCTACACTTTTAAATGTTTTATCTGGTTTAGATAGTTATGAAGATGGAGAAATGTATATTAATGGTGAGGAAACAAGCCATTATACAGAAGAAGATTATTTAAAATATCGAAGAAGTTATGTGAGTAATATTTTTCAAAATTTTAATTTAGTCAATAGTTATACAGTTTATGAAAATATTGAACTTGCTTTTTTAATGAATGGTTATAATCGAGGAGAAATTAAAAAGAAAGTTAATGAACTAATTGAAAAAGTTGGTTTAAAAAAGCATAAAAATACCCATACTTCAAAATTATCTGGGGGAGAAAAACAAAGAGTAGCTATTGCCAGAGCTCTTGCCAATAATACCCCAATTATTGTGGCTGATGAACCAACAGGATCACTTGATAGTAAAGCAAGTAAAGAAATTTTAAAAATTTTACATGATATAGCTAAAGAAAAATTAGTTATTATTGTAACTCATAATAAAAGTGAAGTAGAAGATTATGCGACAAGAATAATTAGAATGCATGACGGTAATATTTTAGAAAATAAAGTAATAAATGAAATTAATCTTGATCATAATGTTCAAAGTATTAAAGTTAATGATATTACATTTATTAGCAAAATAAGATTAGGTTTTCGAAATGCCTTTAATATTCCTATTAAATTTTTATTAATGTTTATGATATTTTTATTAATTACTATAACATTAATTACTAATTATGGTTCTTTCAAATTAGCAGAATATGAAGAAATAGAAGGATATTCGCCAATATTTAATAATTTATCTGATCAAAGAATTGTAATAAATAAGCAAAATAAAGAAGCTTTTACTAATGATGATTACGACGAAATTTTAAAAATTAAAGGAGTCGATTATCTAGTTAAAGAAGACTTAGTTAATGATTATCAAACGAATATTAATAATGATTATACTTATTTAAATGGTAATTTATATTTAAAAGAAATTAATTATGTTGATCAGGGAAAAGTACCAAGTAAAAGTAATGAAATAGTCATAGTTTGTAATAAAGATAACTATTATATAGATGAAAGTGAAGTTCTTAATAAAAGCTTTTATTTAAATAATAATGAATTAGTTTATGTATCAGGGATATTATATGATAATAGTTATAATTTATATAATATGAGTTTTTATTTAAAAGATGAACTTAGAGAAAAGATATATTTAGATATTTTGAAAAACTATAGTAATTTAAAATATAGTTTTGATAATGTTACTTTTAATGAATTTGATATTCAAATAAGTGATCAAGTTAAGAAGGGTGAAGTTTATATAAGTGATGATATCTTTGATCAAGAAAAAATAGGTAAGACTATTAATATTGAAATAAGTAATGTTTATGAAAAGAATAGTCTTAATTTGAAAATTAAAGGCTTATATAATGATAGCAATATTAAAAAATTACTTAATACTTCTTATATTGATAATTATCTAATATATATTAGTTATGATGATTATGTTAAATTAATAGGAAATAAAAATTATCAAAGTAGTGTTTTTGTTAAAGATATTAAAGATTTAGATTATGTATGTAATAATTTAAATAAATTAGGTATTAATACTTTAAAAATACGGGATGCCAAAAGTAATGATGCAGAATTAGTTAATAATGTAGTTAAAATATTTAAATTAATAGTAACTATTTGTTTAGTTTTAACTTTATTCTTTATATCTTATTTTATAATGCGTATTATTTATAAAGCTAGAAATAGTTATTATACGACTTTAAGAACGCTCGGAAGTACTAAAAATGTTTGTATTAATATTTTAATGAATGAATTAATTACTTTAGCAACATTTACTTATATATTCTTTATTATTTTGATAATTTTAATTAAAAATAATTTGATAAGTAATGAATATTTAAGTAATATTACAAAATATGTAAGTATATTTGATTATATAATAGTTTATTTAATACTTATTTTAATATCTGTTTTAATGAGTTTAAGATATGGTAGAAAAATATTTAAAGAAAGTATTATTAAAACATATAAGGAGAAAATATAATGATAAGATTAGTTAATGTTAATAAATATTTTAATCGGCATAAGAAAAATGAAATTCATGTTATCAATAATGTTTCTTATACTTTCCCTAAAAAAGGTTTGGTAGCTATATTAGGACCGTCAGGATCTGGTAAAACAACTCTTTTAAATGCCATTGGTGGCCTTTTAAAAGTGAGTAGTGGAAATATTTATTTAAATGATTATAAAATAACTAAAACATCTACTTATAAACTTGATGAAATAAGGACTTTAAATATTGGTTATATATTTCAAGATTATAAATTAATTGATAATTTAAGTGTTTTTGATAATGTAGCTATTGCTTTAAAATTAATTGGAATTAAAGATGAAGAAGAAATTAAAAAGAGAGTATTATATACTTTAAATAGCGTAGGCATGGAAAGATATAAAAATAGAAAAGCTAGTATGCTTTCTGGTGGTGAAAGACAAAGAGTTGGTATAGCTAGAGCTTTAGTTAAAAATCCTAAAATAATTATTGCTGATGAACCAACAGGAAATCTAGATAGTAAGAATAGTTTAGAAGTTATGAATATTATTAAAAGTATTTCTTCTAAATATTTAGTAATTTTAGTAACTCATGAAGAAGAATTAGCAAGATTTTATGCTAGTCATATTGTTGAACTTAAAGATGGAATAATTACTAATTCTTATGAAAATAATCATAGTAATAAACTAAATTATGAAATTGAAAATAATATTTATTTAAAAGATTATGAAAGTATTAAAAATATTAATGATGATAAAATAAATATTAATGTTTATCGTAATCATGATGAAGATATTGATTTAGATATTGTTATTAAAAATGGGAGTATTTATTTAAAAAGTAGAAATAATGATAAATTAGAAGTTATTGATAATAATTCCAATATTAATTTAATTAACGATCATTATAAAGAAATTGAAGATAGTAATATTTCTGATAAGGAATTTAATATTTCGCTTGTTAGTAGTGATAAATACAAAGAAAAGTATAGTAATATTTTTTCTAGTTTATCTTTTATTACATATGGTTTTAAGAAAATATTTAATTATCCTTTTTTAAAAAAGATTCTTTTAGGAGGTTTTTTCTTATCAGGAATGTTTATCTTTTATGCTATTTCTAATATAATGGCCAAAATTGATATATCACCAAAAGATTATATTAATTTTAATAAAGATTACCTAACGGCTAATGTTAGAAATATTAAAATAGAAGATTATTTAGAATATGAGAAAAATGCTGATATAAATTATATTTTACCTAATAATTCTTTAGTTGGCTTTCACCTTAATTATGATAAATTTTTACAATCTTATAATAGAGGTAGTTTAATTACGGGAAGTTTATCTAATATTGATGACTTAGATAATAGGGAAATAATTAAAGGAAGAATGCCTAGTAATAATCAAGAGATTGTAGTAGATAAATTAGTACTTGATAAAATGATTGAAAATTATGATACTAAAGCTTATGGTTTTAATTCAATAGAGGATTATTTAAATCATGATGTTTATTTACAAAATATGGCTAAATTTACAATTGTAGGTATAACAGATAAAGAAGAACCCAATATCTATGCCTCTAAAGACTTATTTATAAATATTATTAGTAATAGTGCAAGAGAAATAGATGATTATTATTCTGATAGAGAAGCAATACGAATTTGTGATTACGAATTAGTAAAAGATAAGATAAAATTAGTTAAAGGTAGATACCCTAGTAATGATTATGAAGTTATTTTAAATATTAATGAAGATTATTATGAATTAAATGAAAAGATAGATTTAGAAATTAATAATCAAAAATTATTAGTTGTTGGTTATTATGAAAGTAATAATGAAGATAATTATTTAGTTAATAATAAGATGATTAAATATAATTTAATTAAAAAAGCTGATACTTTAAGTATTAGTAGTAAAAATAAACATAAGACTCTTGAATATTTTCAAAGTAAAGGAATAAATATAAATGATTCTTTTGAATATTCCAAAGATAATTATTTAAGTTTACAAAAGGATAGTATAATAACTACTTTAATTGTTTCTGGTATTATTTTATTAATTTCTTTAATTGAAATTTATTTAATGATTAGAGCTTCTTTCTTATCACGAATTAAAGAAGTTGGTATTTATAGGGCAATAGGTATTAAAAAAAGCGATATTTATAAAATGTTTGCCGGAGAAATTATTGCTATAACTTGTCTTGCTAGTGTCCTGGGAATAACATTTATGGCTTATATATTATATTCATTTAGAAATGTGATTTTTATTGGTAGCTTATTTAAAACGAATATCTTTACTTATTTATTGAGTATTATTTTAGTATTTGTCTTTAATTTAGTTGTTGGTTTATTTCCTATTTTTAATACAATAAGAAAAACCCCAGCTGAAATATTATCAAGAAGTGATGTCGATTAAAAAAATAAAGCTTTACACTTTATTTTTTTAATTTATTATTAATTTCAGATCCAAATAAATGCCTTTCTAGTTTACTTATTCGATACCATTTAGCAATTGTTC
>CANRLB010000061.1 GCA_947631365.1 uncultured Bacilli bacterium
ATTAGATTAAGAGATAAATGTAGCATCTCTATGCCTATTAAATGGAGTGAACTTGATAAAGTTAAACCCAATGAAATTACAATTGAAGATGCTTTAAAAAGAATTAAAAGAAAAAATCCTTGGGAGGATTTCTTTAAATAAGCAATCTAATCAATATAAATAAATGATTGTGGGCTATGTAAAACGCCTAATTCACTTAAATTTTTAGGTTGATCATATTTTTTTATTTTACCTAATTGATAGGCAATAGCAATATCACTATTTTCATAATACTTATCATATAAAGACTTACTAATTCCAGAATACTCTTTTGTTTGCTCCCAAATTAAATCAGGAGCATCTTCTAAAATATTTAATATTTCTGCTTCCGCAACTACTTTCTTAATTGGGGCAGTTGCATAAATGAGCATTTTATCTATATTATCTTTTTTAGCTTTTACTTTTCTATATTCATATTTTTTTCTACCCGCTAAAATCTCATTTACATATTCAGGTTTTATTGAAATTAAAACTTTACCCATATTTCTCCTATTCTCTCTACTATATTTGAAATTCTATAAATTAGTAATAAAATTAATTAGAGTTTTAATATCATCACCATTTTTAAAAGCTAATAAGGGAATACCTAATTCATCTGATAATCGCTTAGTATTTTTGAGTTCGGTATTTTGCAAATCATTTAATATATTTTTCTCAAAATAAATATTGTCTCTTTTATATAACCTATCTTCTATAATATCAATATCATCATAAAGCAATATGATTCCTATAATATTCATTCTTTTAAAATAACTTATATTTATAGATTCAATTTTATTATTTCTAGTTAGTAAACAAGTATGCCCATTTAATATAAAAGTTTCACATGTTAAATTATTTACTGATTTTATTAATAATTCCTGATTAAATTTTACATTATTAACTTTCTTTTTCTCGTCCGTTATTACTCCATTTAAACGAATTAAATCACTCGCTTCATATATAGGTATATTAATTTCTTTCTTTATTTCTTCTTTAATATATCCTTTACCAACACCATGAATACCACTTAAAAATATAATTTTTTTCATTAACTACTCATCCATTCCATAACTCCATATCTTTCAAATATTATAGGATATGGAGATACCTTTTTCATTCTGTAAAGTGCTACACATATAGAGTTACAACTACTTCAAAAAAATAATTAATAAAAAGTCATATTCTTTCTAAATTTAAGCAATTAAAATTAATTTCTTTTCGTTATAAATTATTTATTATCTTGTCTATAAATACCTCTAACTAATTTTAATGTATTTGAGTCCTTTAAGATTTTATTTCCACCTTCAATTACTGAGTTCATAGGATCTATTGAAGGATCTAATGGTTGATCAAATGGTGATTTAACACGATAATTTTGACATTGCCTTTCAACTTCAGAAATTGGAACTCCTAAAATAGTTTCTTCTTGATGAATCTCATATAATTTATTTGCATAATAATCGGGCCTATCTGTAAAAACAGGACCGCTACTAATCATTCTTTCACAAGATTCTTGTATATCTTTTTCTATTAAATCTATTTGATTTCTTCGCATAATAAATTTTCCTTTCATTGCTTCTCTTTTCAATCAATATTTTACCATAATTTATATTTTTTTTAAATACTTACCTTCAATAAAGCAATTTTTTTACTATCCAATCTTGACTTTTTGTTTTAAATTTAAGCAATATTAAATACTTCTTCTTATCATTACAATAATAATTTTATGGGGTCCTTTAAGTCCCAAATTAGAGTTATTAAAGATAATATTTTTACCTTTAATATATTCTATATTTAATTTAGTTATATCTTTAATTCTTAGTATCTTGTTTCTACATACAAAGGAAATTCTAAAATTTCTATAGACACATTCATTATTTATCCAACTTTGCAAAAGAAAAAGCTCATAATAAACATTATGAACTTTTATTAACATCATGGGGCGGACTAAGGGAATCGAACCCTTGCATACCGGAGCCACAATCCGGCGTGTTAACCACTTCACCAAGTCCGCCATAACTCAAGTAAAATAATACCAAAGTTTTAAGCAAAATGCAACAAAAATGGGCTAATTTTTAGCCCATATCATTTAAATTGACATTTTCATTTCTTATATAATCTTTAAAAACTTCTTTAAATTTTTCTATTTCTTTTACTTTCACATCTTCGTATACACTTTTAGCATTACAAATAGCTTTATAAAAATGTTTACAAGTAACAATATGCTCATTATCATACAAAGCATAAGTAAAAGCATTAGCTACAATAGTTAAACAAATATCGGGATAACGACTAGATATTTCATAAATTCTTTTATATTCATCAGTCATATCAACAATAAATTTCATAAACTTCTCTATTTCATATGGTTGATAATTTATTTTAACCCCAATTTGATGTTCTAACTTTGGAATAGTCCCCATTAAAATTTTAACTGTTGTTGCTTGATCTGTTTCTAATACTTCAATTTTTTGAAAACGTCTTAAAAATGCTCTATCTCTTAAAATATAGGCTTCATATTCTTCGTTAGTTGTGGCCCCGATCATTTTAATTGAACCTCTATCAAGACTTGGCTTTAAAAGGTTGGCAAAATCAATGCCTCCACTTCTACTAACAAGTAGATGCGTTTCATCAATAAAAAGAATAGTTTTATCTCTAGCGGCAATTTCTCTTACCATTATATCTAATTTACTTTGGGTATCCGTTTCATTAGTAGCTACTCCCATTAAACTAGCTACATTAATTTTAATAATACTCCATCCTTTTAAAGCATCAGGAACCAATCCCTTTTGAATACGATACGCTATGCCTTCAACTATAGCGGTTTTACCAATACCGGCTTTACCTACTAATAAAGCACTTTTCTCAGGAGTTAAAAGAGTTAAGATACATTGTTTTATTTCCTCGTCTCTGGCAATCGCCGGATCAGTTATATATTCTTTTTCTGTTAAATTATCACCATAAATATCTATTAATGTTAAAGTATCACTATCCATAAAAGTCACCTAAAAAAATTATAGCATACCTTGACAAAAAAGAGAAATTATTTATAATATTTATTTACGAAAAGAGGCATTTTATGGCAACTAAATGTGGTACATGCTTAAATTTAAATTTAAAAGAAAAATCTCAATGGTCTGATAAATATTGGTGTACGGAAAGACATAATTATTTTGAACCTACTGATTATTCATGTAGTTATTATAATGAAGATCCAAATCGTGTAAAAGAACCAGACTGTTATATAACTACCATTATCTCTAATATATTAGGATATGCTGATAATTGTGAATTATTAAATACTCTTAGAGATTTTAGAGATAATTATTTAAAAAGCCATAAAGAATACTATGATTTATTACTTGAATATGATATTTTAGGCCCCAAAATTAGTCATTGCATTTATAATGATGAAAATAATTATCCCCTAGCTTTAATAATATCTCGATGCTATATAATGCCTTGTGCTAATTATATTAAAGATGGCAAATATGAAGATGCAATTACTATTTATAAAAATATGGTTCATCATTTAATGAATCGTTATAATATAACACCAATTAAAATAGATAAGAGTACTATGACTATAAATATGGATTTATTAGGTAAAGCAAGAACTCTTCACGAAGCCCTTTAAAAAAAGAAATCTTCTTTTTTTTATTACCAATTATTATTAAACATATTTTTTAAATATTTACTATCAAAAGTTTTATCTAAAAATTCTTCATACTTGTTTTGCGGAGGGATACCTAATTCAAATTTTCTTGCTCTATCCATAGCATTTATTGTAATAACTCCATCTAGTAATAAAAAAATAGTTAAAAAGATAGCAAAATTCACACCTACTTTATAATTCATTTTTTTAAGAATATTTACTAATTTTGGATAACAATATTTAATCCATATTATTCCGAGTATTCCCCAAGCTAAGGAATAAAACAAACTAATTCTCCCATTAATATTTAATATTTTTTTAGAATAATTCCATGCTGTAAAGCCAAAAATTAATTCCATAAAATAACTCATTAAATATTCTAAAATTGAACAACTTATAAAACTTAAAATAAAAATTTTAATCTTCGAGCTATTTTCAAATTTATGTAAAATAATTGTTAATAAAACGGCTGCTACACCATAAATCATATTAAATGGTCCAATAACAACTGCTGAATGATTTATAATTACACCTTTTTTAATTAAAGTCCATAATCCTTCAATAAACCAACCAGCAACACTTGCTATTATAAAAATATAAAATAAAATGAGTAAATTAAATTTTAAATCTTTTTTCATAAAAAAAGTATATCATAATTATTTGTTTTTTTCATTATTATCATTATCTTGTTTAGTAAAATAATAAGTAAAGACCGCTGTCATTAAATTAGTCACCAAAATCAAAATATTATCTTCTAATTTTAAACCATATAAATTACCAATAACAATAATAAATAAAATAGTCATCATGGCAATTGTTACAAAGCTTTTTAAATCACTCCAAGCTTTTTTTATAATTATCACACCCTTTCAAAAGTTGCATATATTATATAATTATGCTTTAAACAATTTTAAGTGTGTTTATTATAACTATAATTTATTATGAATTTTGACTTTTTTTATTAAAAAGATAATAAATAGTTAACATTAGGAAGCTTAACAAAATCAAAGAAACACTTAGAGATATATTAAATGGAAAATTACTCCCTAATAAATCATAAAGATAATTATAATTATTTTTAATTATTAAATTAATTAAAATATTTCCCAATAAAGAAATTAAAGATGCAATAAATAAATTAACACCTATATATTTAAGCCATTTAAATTTTTCTAAATTAAGAAGAATAATTACTAAAGTTAAAATAATTACTGTAACAATTAGAAAAATAATTAATTTACTTGCAAATAAAGAACGCATAACATTTAATATTTTTAAAGTATTACTATTTAAATTTTCTTCTACTTCTTTAGTATTAGGAATAATATCTTGATATTCATTAATTTTTTTATCAACTATTTGTAAAATATTTTGTTTATTTTCTTCTGTAAAAATTAAATAATTACGATTTATTTTATCAATTGAATTACTAATAACATTATTAATATCAATATTACTAATTATTTTTTGGTCATTACCAGTTATTACATAATCAATAATATTGCTGGTAATAGATCCAATTAAATTTTTTACTTCTTCAGAATCCATTATTTTTATAATATATTTATCACTTATATTGTATTTTTTAGCTTCTATATATAAGGGTTCAAATATTTTATCAATAACTTTAGCAAAATTTTCATCTTGTTCTATTTGTTCTTCAATTTGAATATTGTTGACAATTCTTTTTACATTATCTTTTTTTAATAAATTATTTAAAGGTAATAAAATAATTAAAAATGCTAAAATTAAAATTAAAATAAGACTAATAATTATTGATAAAAACTTTTTCATATAATCCCTCACTTAAATTTATTGTATCATGTTTTATTTTGTAATAAAAGATGAACTAATTAAAGATTTTTGTTATAATACTAATATCTTTTATTTAAATATAAGGAGGTATTTTTTGAAAAAAATATATTTTTATCAATCTTATCAAGATGATATAATAGAAAATAAGAAACAAAATTATCAATTAAAAGATAATTATCAATGGCTTCATTTTAATTTATTTTATCGTCTTTTTGCCAAATTACTTTATTTTGGTGTTTTAATATTTGCCTTTTTTTATACTAAATTTTTTTTACATATTACAGTTAAAAATAAAAAAAAGTTAAAAAAAGAAAAAAGTTACTTTTTATATTGTAATCATACTCAAATGTTAGGAGACGTTTTTAATCCTTTTCTAATTTGTTTTCCCCATCATCCTTATCTTATTTGTAGTTCATCTAATTTAGGAATTCCTTTTTTAGGTAAATTATTACCTATGGCCGGAGCCCTACCAATTCCAAATAATATTCATGATATGATTAAGTTCAAAGAAGCAATTAATTATAGAATTAATAGCCATCCAATTATTATTTATCCAGAAGCTCATTTATGGCCTTATGCAACATTTATTAGAGATTTTTCTGATGTATCATTTCATTATCCCGTAGAAAATAATCAAAAAGTTTATGTAGCCACAACAACATATACGAAATCTAAATTTTTTAAAAAACCGAAAATTACTATTTATATTGATGGGCCTTTCCAAGCAGATGATAAATTAACTAAAAAAGAAAATATGCAAATGTTACATGATAAAGTATATAAAACAATGGTTAAAAGAAGTAAATTAAATAATTATGAATATATTACATACAAAAAGAAAGACTAATTAATCTTTCTTTTTGTAACCAGCAATATCTTGATAAGAAAAAGTATAATCTAATTTTTTATGATAAGCTTTTTCATAAGCTTCTATTTTTTGTTGATAATCAAGTTCAGCCATAATTTTACTATTTTCTCTAACTGATTTATTACTATCGGGATAAATTGGTTTTAAAACATGAACAACATATTCTACTTCTTTAAATTCATCATTATCATCTTCTTCTTTATCAATTAT
>CANRLB010000062.1 GCA_947631365.1 uncultured Bacilli bacterium
TTCTTCTGCTTCCAAGATTAATGGTTCATATTCTTTCATGGTTGATAAAATATTTTGATATTCTCTTTTATAATAGTCTACTAATTCATCATTATTAAATTCTTTTCTTTTTGGTATTTTAATTATATCTACTGGGCGGACTAATTCTTTATTAGTATTTATTTTATGATGCTTAAATATATTTTTTATTATCTCCAATAAATTCATAATTAATCTCCCCTGAAAAAGTAATACTTATTATATCATCAATTTCTTAAAATAAAAAGAAAATACTTACCAAATCTCTAGAGAATTGGTAAGTAAATTGCTATTTTCTTAAAATAAAAAGAAAATACTTATCTTTTTTTTATTAATATTTGAGTATCTAACTCTCCGTCAATTTTTTTTATTATTAAATTTTCCATGAAGCTGTTATCTTTATTTTCAATGTACTTTTGTATAGCTTCATAATAACAATCAGCATTATCATATTTTAATCCTATCATTGGATAACCTAATCTTGCTAATTCTAAATTCATAAATGCTCTTGCAGTTCGGCCATTACCATCATAGAAAGGATGAATATTACATAAAAATTCTAAATGAAAATAAGTGAGCTTTGTAATAAATTCTATATTTGTTCTTTCATACCAATCTATTAATTTTTGTAATCTTGGAATAAATATTTCTTGAGATGGTAAAATAATATTATTAATCATATCATTATTTCCTACTCTATAAAATCCTTTTTCACATGGAAGTAGATATGAACAGTGGTATAGGACAGTTCTATTTAATTCTTGGAGAAATTCTTCTGTTAAAGGTCGTTTATATCCTTTAGGATAGGGAAATGAACTTTCTTCACACATAATATAATTTATATAATGATAAACATCTGCTATTCCATTTAATTCACTTCTACTTGGATTTTGACGTACATTCTTTTTTATGACTTCATGATCAATGTTTTCTATTTCTTCTTTTGTAAATGCTCTTAAGCTATCTAGGTATTCTTTTTTATTTTCTATTTCTTTTATAGTCATTTAAATCACTTCGCTTTCGTAATGGATATTATACCATCAATTACTTAAAATAAAAAGACAAATACATGCGAAATCTCTAGAAAATTGGTAAGTAAATTGTTATTTTCTTAAAATTTATTAAAAATTTCTATTTACAAAAATTATTTTTATTGGTTAAATAGAAACTTAGGAAGATGGAGAAATGTGTTATCTAAACTTTTTTGAAAAAACTCAGGTGGGTTTTGGATACAAAGATGGTGGGTGCCAATGAATAAGAAATATCGTGAAACGATACAATTATTTATTGTTTTTATGTTAGTTTTAGCACTGCTATTATTAGTCATAAAAATAACTAACCCAGTTGGTTAGTCAGCACACATAGGTAACGCTTATTTGCGTCTTCCTATTTATATTTTAGCATATTTAGTTTTTTTATACAATTATGAATAAAAAAACTGTTAAGATTTAAATCCTAACAGTCAATTCTATATTAAGAATAATATTAGAGAAATAACAAAGAAAGCAATTCCTAAAACTAAAGTTAAACGACTTATAAATAGTTCAAATCCTCTTTCTTTCATGTTTTGGAATAATTCTTGATTTCCCCCAGTTATAATACCAGCACTATCAGTGGCTTTATTGCTTTGTAATAAAACAATAGCAATTAACAATACAGATATTATTAATAATACAACTTTCATTATTTTTCTTCCTTTCTAATTACTTCTTCTAATTCTTCTTCATTCATTTTAGTATAACCTTTTATTTTTAAATCTTTTGCTTTTGTTCTTAGAGCTTCTAAATTTTCACTAACTTCTTCTTGTTCTTCAAAATCTATTTTACCATTTTTAACTATATATTCAATTTGTTCTTTAGTTAAAGTTTCATATTTCATTAAAGCTTCTGATAAAAGCATTATTAAATCTTTATTATTTTTGATTATTTCCTTAGCTTTTTCATAACATTCTTCAATAATTTTTCTTGTTTCTCTATCAATCTCTAATGCAACTTGATCACTAAAGTTTTTGCTTTTACCATAATCTCTTCCTAAGAATACACTTTCAGTTTGTTCTTCATATTGCATAGGTCCTAAATCACTCATACCATATTCAGTAACCATACTTCTTGCTATTCTAGTAGCTTTCTTAAAATCATCGGAAGCTCCAGTTGAAATCTCATTTAAGAATATTTCTTCAGATACTCTTCCACCAAGAAGACCAGTTATTTGAGCAAGTAATTCGCGTTTGGTTGCAACCAACATTTTTTCTTCTTTTGGAAGCATCATTGTATATCCACCAGCCATACCTCTTGGAATAATAGTTATTTTATGGACTTCATTAGCATCTTCTAACTTCAAACCTATAACAGCATGTCCAGCTTCATGTAATGAAACAAGTTTCTTTTCTTTTTCAGTAATTTGTTTACTTGTTTTAGCAGGACCCATAAGAACTCTATCAGTTGCTTCATCAATTTCATTCATACCTATTGCTTCTTTATTGCGTCTTACTGCAAGTAAAGCAGCTTCATTAAGTAAGTTTTCCAAATCAGCTCCACTAAAACCAGGTGTTCTTTGGCTTAAATTACTTAAATTAACAGACTTATCTAATATTTTATTTTTAGCATGAACTTTAAGAATTTCTTCTCTTGCTTTAGCATCCGGCAAATTAATTGTAACTTGACGATCGAATCTACCAGGACGAAGTAATGCTGGATCCAAAACATCAGGACGGTTTGTTGCGGCAATAATAATGATTCCTTCATTTTCACCAAAGCCATCCATCTCAGTAAGTAATTGATTTAAAGTTTGTTCTCTTTCATCATGACCACCGCCAAGGCCAGTACCTCTTTGTCTTCCTACTGCATCAATTTCATCAATAAATATTAAACAAGGAGCACTTCTTTTAGCCTCTTTAAACATATCACGAACACGTGATGCTCCAACACCAACAAATAATTCTACAAAATCAGAACCACTTATATAAAAGAATGGTACATTAGCTTCGCCTGCTACAGCTTTAGCAAGTAAAGTTTTACCAGTTCCTGGAGGACCTACAAGTAAAACACCTTTAGGAATTCTAGCTCCAAGTTTTTGAAATTTCTTAGGATTTCTTAAGAAATCAATTAATTCTTTGACTTCTTCTTTTTCTTCTGTTAAACCCGCAACATCTTTAAAATTCTTTTTATCACTATCAGAAGAAAGACGGGCTCTACTTCTTCCAAAATCCACAGAATTTTTATTAGACATAGCAAGCCTTTTAATTAAAATATAACCTAAAACAATCATTAAGACAAAAGGCAAAACATTAACTACAATATAAAGAATAGTACTACTACCTGGATCACTATTAGTGTCATATTCTTTAATTTCTTGCTCTTTAACATAATCTGTAATGGCTGTAATATCTTCACTAATTATTTTAGCTTTAAAACTTTCTGATTCTTTATAATCTTTTAATTTACCTTCTACATAGTAAACATTTTCATTACTATTTGGGGTAATTGTCAAAGAAACTACTTCTTCATTTCTTAAATAATCTAGCAATTCACCAGTTTTTAAAGTATTAACTTTATCACCTTGAAATGTAAATATTAAAAGAATTACAGCAATAACCCCGATTAATATCGCATAAGGCAAAGTATTTTTCATTCTATCATTATTATTTTTATTCATTATTTTCCTCCATGTACTTAAGTATTATATCATACTTTTCTGAAATTTCCTTATCAAATATTGATTTTTTTATTCCAGGTAGCCAAATTATTCTATTTTCGCTGTCAACTACAACAGGATAAACCTTTCTAAGGTTAATGTCAATCTTAGTATTTTTAAAAATATCATTAACTTTCTTTTTACCTTTCATATTTTTTATTTGCATAATATCATCACTTTTCATACATCTAATATGAAGAGGTAAAGATAATTCTTTACTATTAAGTCTTATGATATAATTACTTTTTTCATCACTACTAGTAACTTTTTCAATAATATAATTATTTATTTTTATATAATCATTAAATTCATAATCATAAATATCACTATTATTATTCTTTTCAATAATTAAATTATTATAACTACGTCTTCCAATAAAACCATTTCCTAAGTCTATTTTTTTATTTTTAGAATCATTAATTAAACTCAATAAATCTTTTTTATTTTTATCATTTATATCAAATTTTTCATCTTTTTGAATATCTTCAATTACATATTCAATTATCTTTTCTTGAATAAATAAATCTTCTTTTTTTAAATTAACAATATTAATTATACCATCCTTATATATATTATCAATCTTATCTTTAATTATTTTATTTACATAATTATTATATTTTTCTAATTCTTCACTAAATTTAATAAATTTCTTATATACATCTTTGTTTTCTTTTTCTAATAAAGGAATAATATTTTTTCTAAATCTATTTCTTGTATAATTAATATCATCATTAGTATAATCATTAAAATATTTAATTTGATTTTCATTATTATAGGCAAGTATTTCTTTTTTAGTTAAAGTTAAAAGAGGTCTTACTAAGTGATTATTAATTCTAGGTATTCCAATATACCCTTTTAAGTTACTGCCTCTTACTAAACGCATTAATATTGTTTCTTCTAAATCATTGGCATGATGAGCTAACATTATATATTTAGCCTGATATTTTTTTAAAAGTTCGTTAAAAAATCGATATCTTTTCTTTCTTCCTTCGCTTTCACTAAATTTATTATTATGATATTCTTTTATTTTCATATACTCAAAAATAATATTATTATCTATACAATACTTTTTCAAAAATTCTGCTTCTTCATTTGACTCATTTCTTACTCCATGATTAACATGAGCACAAATAATTTTATTAGGAAAATTATTTTTTAAAACATGTAAAAGACACATTGAATCTGGGCCAGTTGATGTTGCCACGATCAAAGTATCATCTTTATTTAATAAATTATTTAAAAAAGTAATAACTTCTTTCATAATAATCACAATGAATATTGTATATTAAAGGGAAAAATATAGCAAGCAATATCACTAAATTATCACAAATTGTTTCAAAAATATTTATAAAAAAATGGAAGAAGAAAGATAATTAAAATCTAAAATTATAAATTTTTTTAAAAAGGCATTTACAAACATATATTCGCGTGATATGATAAGTATATCAGAGAGTAAAAAGTAATTGAAAATAAGGGGGAATATATGAAAAATGAAACAATTACAAAAGAATATGAAGGGAAAAATATAAGATGTGTCTATGATAATGGCAAATATTATTATAGTATAGTAGATGTAATAAGTGTAATAACAAAAAGTGAAAGAGCAAGAAAATATTGGAATGATATCAAAGGAGAATTAATTGAAAATGATATTCAGTTGTCCGGTAAAATCGGACAGTTAAAAATGGAAGCAGCCGATAAAAAATATCGTTTAACCGATGTAATAGATGAAGAAAATTTAATAGAATTAATAAATTATATACCAAGTAAGGGAAAAGAAAAATTTATAAAATGGATAGAAAAAGATAGAGAGATAGAGAAAGTAGAGAATGGCGAAATTATCCCATATAATGGGCAAAAAATCACTAATTTAATCTATGAAATAAGAGGAAAAGAGGTAATGCTTGATAGTGATTTAGCTCAACTTTATGGTTTTTTTCAAGGAACAAAAGCTTTGAATCAAGCAGTAAAAAGAAATATTGAAAGATTTCCAGCAGACTTTTATTTTCAACTTACTGAAGAAGAATATTTAATTTTGTGGTCACAATCTGTGACCGCAAATCGGACATTTTTAAAAAATAGAAATAGACCTTACGTTTTTACTGAGCAAGGAGTAGCGATGCTTGCAACTATATTAAGAACTAAAATTGCTAGTGAAGTTAGTATAAATATCATGCGTGCCTTTGTCATAATGCGGAAATACATATCTAAAGAATTAATAGAGCAAAGATATATTAATAGACAAGTATTTAAGAATAGTGAAGATATCAAAGTGTTACAAGATTCATTTAAAAAATTAGAAGAAAAAAGGAAAGAAAATGAAATATATTTTAATGGCCAAATATATGATGCATATTCTAAAATAATAGATATATTTAAAAAAGCTAAAAAAGAATTAATAATCATAGATGGATA
>CANRLB010000063.1 GCA_947631365.1 uncultured Bacilli bacterium
GAAATTCAACTCGACCTAAACCATAAAATTAATTTATAATATACCATATTTTTTTTATTTTTAGGAGGTTTTACCATTGGAATTTAGATTGAATGAATTAAAAAAGCCGGATAAAAGTATAATACCTTTATCTTATCTTGATAAAAGAGAACCAGCAATTCTTACTGAAGATTATGTAGCCGAATTAAATAGAGAAATATCTTATCGCATTAGAGAATGTGAAACAAGAAATAGCTCTTTAGAAGAGGTGACAATGTATCCCGTAATGGGGCAAAAAGAAACCAAGGGAAACCAAAGAAAGTTAATAAAATAAAAAGGAGTTTTATGAAAGATAATTGGACTTTAAAAGTCTTTTTCTTAACCTTTGTATTAGCGGTTATCTTTAGTATAGCAGCTAACTATTTAGGAAGATTTAATAATACAATATTAGTAATTTGTATAATTTCTATTCTTTTAATAGGAATTATTTTTGATATTATTGGGGTTGCTGTGTTAAGTTGTGATGTTAAAGCATTACACTCAAGAGCAAGTCAAAAATTAAAGGGAGCTAAAAAAGCTATTAAACTAACCCAAAATGCTTCGACCGTTTCTTCATTTTGTAATGATGTAGTTGGTGATGTTTGTGGTATTGTAAGTGGTAGTTTAATTACGGTTTTAATAATAAATTTATTTGTTAATAATAATTTATCTTTTTGGAATGTTATTTTTTCTTCAATTTTATCAAGTCTAACGGTAGGGGGTAAAGCAATAGGTAAAAAAATAGCGGTTAAAAATGCTGATCAAATAATTTATACGGTCGGCAAAGTTCTTTCTTTACTAGGAAAATAGTTCATGTTATAATACTAGGCACATGGAGGGTTTATATGTTAAAAATTGAAACAATTTATACAGATGAGAAAGAAAATAAATTAGGAGTATTAACAAGTTTTTTCGGTGCATCAATGGTTTTAAAAGATGAAAAAGGAAAAGAGGTATCTGGTAAATATATTGGTATGATTGATCTAGGTGATGATCATTATGCCGTAAGTATTATTGAAAGTCATTTAAATTATTTAAGTAATCCATCGGTTGAAACATTAAATAATGGTGATTATGAAATTATAGATGATATAAAATGGGGTATAATGCGTTTAGCAAGAGATAAAAAAGGTAGGGTTATTCCTTATCGTGAGGTAATGATTACTCCATATATTTATAATCATATTAGCCCTAATAATACTAAAACAGCCACTGTATCCAAAGATGGATTTTATACTTATGTTGAGTTAGATAGAGAAAAATCTAATTATGGTCTTGAATTAGTACCTTGTGTATTAACTAGGGCAACTTGTTTTGATACTAAATAAGCTGATTTTGCTGAATGTGAATATAACGGAGTTACTGGGTATTTGCCTCGTATAAAAAGAGGTGCTAATATTTTACCAACAACAGAATTACTAGAAGAAAAAGAAGCTATGGAATTATCGAAGTTGCCTTTCCGGGATAGAAGACTTGCTTTATATGATTTAGAATCAAAAAAATCACAAGAATCTTTTGGTTCAAAATTAATGATAAAACGATAATGAGTAAGAAATTTTTGATAAAATAAAAAATAGTCATGCGACTATTTTTCTTTTATTTCAAAATGGTTAAATAGTATTCCAACATTTATTAAACCACATATACCAACAATAGCATAAACAATTTTAGGGAGCATTGATGCTTCACCAAATAAAGATTCAACTAGGTTAAAATCAAAGAAACCAATTAATCCCCAGTTTATTGCTCCGATGATTGTAAATATTAATGTTGTTTTTTGAAATGTTTCCATAAATCACTCACCTTTATACTACTATTATGGAAGATTTTTTTTATATTATACATGAATATTTATAAGTTATACTAAATATATTTTAATTAGAAAAGGACGTGTGGTAATTTGAAAAAATTGGTAGTATTAATTGGTATGATGATGATATTTTTGTGTGGATGTGGTAAAAGTAATCCGGAGGATGTAGTTAAAGATTTTAAAAATAATGTCAAAAATGCTAAATCTTATAAGGCAACCGGTAATATGGAAATTAGCAATGATGAAGAAACTTTTACATATAGTTTAGAAAGCTATTATTTGAAAGATGATTATTATAAAGTTATCTTAGTAAATCAAACTAACAATCATGAACAAATAATTCTAAAAAATGGCGAAGATATCTATGTCATAACACCAGCATTAAATAAAAGTTTTAAATTTCAAAGTGATTGGCCAGGATCATCAAGTCAAGCCTATCTTTTAGGAAGTCTAATTAAAGATATCGAAAATGATAGCAAATATGAAGTAACTGATAATGAAGATGGTTATATTATAAAAACTAAAGTAAATTATCCCAATAATAATGAACTTAGTTATCAAAAAATATATTTAAATAATAAGAAAATACCTGAAAAGATAGAAGTTTATAATAATAATGATATCGTTAAAATTAAAGTTAATTTTGATAAAATTGATTTAAAAGCTGGCTTAAAAGAAAATGATTTCAAATTAGAAGATTATATTAAAGAAGAAGAACCTAAAGAAAATTGCAAAGAAGAAGAAAATTGTAAAACAGATGATAAATCTAAAGAAACTGCCACGATTGAAGATATAATCTATCCATTATACATACCTAGCAATACTTATTTAACTAGTTCAGAAAAAGTTGATACTGATAATGGAAATAGGGTAATTCTTACCTTTAGTGGAGAAAAAAATTTTGTATTAATCGAAGAAAAAACTTTTTCTCCAAGTACGATGGAAATAGTTCCTGTCTATGGTGAACCACTTTTATTAAGTGAAACTGTGGGAGCTTTAAGTGCAAATAGTTTAAGCTGGGATGTTAATAATATGTCATATTATTTAGCAAGTACTGAACTTACGCCAGCCGAGATGCAATTAATAGCAAATTCATTGGGTAATGAAACTTTAGTATCAAATACTAAATAGAACACATAGCAATATGTGTTTTTAAATTATATAATCTCTACTATAAATATTGTCATTTTATTAAATTAAGTTGCTTTTATAATCTAATTTGGTTATAATAAAAAGCGAAAGAGGTTTTATAATGAGTAAAAAAATTGCAAAAGAAAATCCAATAATTAAAAGTAAAAATGCTAAAGGAATAAAAGGAAATTCTAGTGAAGAAAATAGCGAAATAAAAAAATTTATTATTATAATAATTGTTTTAGCTCTTTTAGTTGGAGCTGTATATGGTCTTACTTTACTTTTTAGTAACGATAAAGAAGAATATACTTTTGTACCAACTAAAGGCGAAATAAATTATGATAAGGTAATTGTCGGAACAATATTAAATAGACCGGAAAAAGAATATTTTGTTATGGTTTATGATAGTACCAATGAAGATGCAGCTAAATATGATGGCTTAATTTCTCAACATATGTCTAAATCTAGCGAAAAAAATTATATAAATATTTATTATTGTGATTTAAATAATAAATTAAATAAGGATTATTATAATGTAAACAATGATAACAAAAGTAATAAAAAAGCTAAAGAAGTTAGTGAATTTGACTTTGGTGATTTGACTCTTCTACATATTAAAAATGGAAAGATAACTGAATATCTTGAAGATTACAAAACTATACAAGAAAAGTTAAAGTAAAGCATATATTGCTTTCTTTTTTTATTTGGGCATGATAAAATTATTTTATGATAACAGGATGTGATTAAATGATTAAATCAAAAGGTTTTGGCCTAATAAGCGTTATTATAATAATGATAATTACTTCAATAGTATCAGGTATTACCACTGGGGTAATAATGCTTAATAATAATGATATTCAAATGAATAATTATTCTGATGATAAAGATTTAAAAGAATTTATAGAAGTATATGAAGTTCTTTTATCTAAATATTATGATAGTATTGATAAAAAAGGAATGTTAGAAGCTGCTGAAAATGGTATGTTAGATTTTTTGGGAGATAAGTATACAACATATTTAGAAAGCGATGAATATCAAGAAATAGTAGATGAATTAGCAAAAACTTATATGGGTATAGGAATAGAGATTGAAGGTAGAAAAATAGTATCTTTTATTGAAAATTCTCCAGCTTTAAAAAGTGGTATGATGGTAGGAGATTATCTTACAAAAATAAATGGTATTAATGTGGAAAATTTAAATAGTGAACAAATTGGATTATTAATTAAAAATGATAAATCGGAATATGTAGATATTGAAGTTTTGCGGAATAATAATTTACTATCTTTTCGAATCAAAAAAGAAAAATTAATTAATAAGGTTATAAATTATCATCTTTTAGATAACACTTCTATTGGATATCTATATATAAAGAATTTTGCAGAAAATTTAGATGAACAAGTTAATAATGCTTTAAAGGAATTAGAAAGTAATGGCATGACATCTCTTATTATTGATTTAAGAGGTAATGGTGGTGGTTATTTACAAGCTGCTGAAAAAACGTCTTCTTTATTTTTAGAAGAAGGTAAAATAATATATTCTTTAAAAAGTAATAGCCAAGAGGTTACTTATAAAGATAAAACTAAAGAAAAAAAGAGTTATCCAATTATGATATTAATCGATAATAATACGGCTTCTGCTGCAGAGATTTTAGCTGCGGCATTAAAAGAGAGTTATAATGCTACAATAGTTGGTACTAAAAGTTATGGTAAAGGGAAAGTACAAGAGGTAATTAAATTAGAAAATGGTGATTCAGTTAAAACAACATCAGCAAAATGGTATACGCCAAATGGAATTTGTATAGATGGCTTGGGCATAACACCTGATTATTATGAAGCATATAGTAACTATGGCATATATAATGATACTCAATTAGCTAAAGCGGTAGAACTTTTGACGACTTAATTGCTAAGCCGTTTTTTCTTGTTAATCAAAATTATTCATAGTATAATTTTATTAGAGAAGGTTATAAAATGAAACATGAAGTAGGTGAAAAAATACAAATACATTGTTACAAACATAATGGTAAAATTCACCGTATTTGGGATGAGTCAGTGGTTTTAGAAGAAACAGATGATTATTTAATATGTGGTAATTATAAAACCAAGGTAATAGAAAATGATGGAAGAAGTCATAGGACAAAGGAAGTGGCCTTAGTTTTCTTATATAAACATAATTGGTTTAATATTATTGCTCAATTTAAAGATTTTGGTTTATTCTATTATTGTAATATAGCATCTCCATATATTAATGATGAAAATACGATAAAATATATTGATTATGATTTAGATCTTAGAGTATTTCCCGATGGTGGCTATAGAGTGCTAGATAAAAATGAGTATAAATATCATAAAAAAATTATGAATTATTCTGACGATTTAGATTTAATAATTAATAAAGAATTGGAAAAATTAATTGAAATGAAAAATAATCATATTGGTCCTTTTGATGTTAACTTATTAAATAAATATTTAGAACAATATCAAAAAATAATTAATAACGAATAATTTTGCATTATTTGTTATTTTTTTCATATAAATATAATGTAATATTGGAAATGAAAATGGTAAAAAATAGTCAAAAAACTACATTTTTTGCAAAAAAGCAAAAAAAATTAAAAAAAATGTATTTTTTTTGTTGACATTTCATTTTCAATTTGATATATTATCAATGCGTACCGAAAAAGGGAACGCAAAAATGATCTTTGAAAACTAAGTAAAAAGTCAATTTTGAGTAGCTTAGGAAAAAACAAACGATTAAAGATATATTTTAAAAATAAATCTTTTTTATTGAGAGTTTGATCCTGGCTCAGGATGAACGCTGGCGGCATGCCTAAGACATGCAAGTCGAACGAGATGGCCCATTGACAGTAATTGAAAATTTGCGTGCTTGCACAAGAATCGGATTTTGCTCGATTTGGATTTTCCATCTAGTGGCAAACGGGTGAGTAACACGTGGGTTACCTGCCTCTAAGTCGGGGATAACAGTTGGAAACGATTGCTAATACCGGATGTGCTCTACGGAGTAAAGGTGCCTTTAAAGCATCGCTTGGAGATGGGCCTGCGGCGTATTAGCTAGTTGGTGGGGTAACGGCCTACCAAGGCGACGATGCGTAGCCGAACTGAGAGGT
>CANRLB010000064.1 GCA_947631365.1 uncultured Bacilli bacterium
TTTACATTTTTTATTTTTTCTGTTATTATAGTTCTTGATTTGGGGGATGTTATGATGGAATGCAGAAATTTTATGGTAAGAAGAGATGATATTTGCGTTGGCTTATTAGTTGATAACAATAATAATGCTAAACAAAGAATTTATTTTACATTAGAGGATAATTATAAAAAAGCTAAAGATTTATTAAATGAAAAAGAATATTCATTTGATGATGGAAGTGATCTTCATATAAGTAATGTTCATCAACTAGGTGTTTTATTAAAATACTTAGGTTTTAATGAAGAATTATCTTATGAAGATGTCTTAAAAATTGATGAAATATTTGGCTATGGTTGGAAATTTGATCATGCTTCTCTTTTTGGGCTATATAGATCATCTAGATTTAATAAAGTATCTTATAATTCTATTGACCATCGTTATGATAAATTTAGAATTTATACTTTAGAAGAAGATGGACCAATACCTTATGTTTTATTTGATATAGTTTGGAAATTAAGTAATCCTTGGAATATTAATACCGGTTCTGAGGTAGATTTATCACGAATTGAAGAAGAAAGAAAATTAGCCAAAAAAATAAACTATCAGAAATAAATTTTTTGATAGTTTTTATTTTAATTATTCTTGACTTTCACCTTAGGTTATAGATTATGATTTTAAAGAAAGGAGAGATTATGCTAATTCAAGAAGTAGAAAATATTGTTGGTTTATCTAAAAAAAGTATTCGTTATTATGAAGATGAAGGATTATTAAGCCCTAAAAGAAACAATAATAAGTATCGAGAATATACAGAAGATGATCTTAAGAAGTTAAAAACTATTAAATTTTTAAGAGAATTAGATGTTCCAATAAGAGAACTAAAATTATTAAATGATGGTAAGATTACTTTAACCAAATGTATGGAAGATAGAATCAAAAAGATTGATAATTTAGAAAATAATTATCAAAAAGTAAAAATCATGTGTGAAGAAATAATTAATAATAAAGAAGCATTTAATAGTATTGATATTAATAATTATTTCCAAAATATTAGAATTATGAATAAGAAAGAAGGATTTACCATGAACAAAGAAAAATCTAATAGAGTTATGAAAATAGGTGGTGCCATTATAGCAAGTGCTATTTTTGATGCATTTTTTATTTTTTTAATGGGAATACTTATCTATTTTCAAATAACAATGGATGAAAAATGCCCAATTATTTTATTTAGCTTGTTAATGATTATTTTTATAGTACCGATAATAATTACAATTTGTAATTTAATAGCTAGAATTAAAGAAATTTTGAAAGGAGAAGAAGATGAAGCTAGTAAATATTGATTACATTCCAGGAGAGGAAATAACTGAATGCTTGGGATTAGTAAAGGGACAAATTGTTCAATCTAAAAATATTGGCCGTGATTTAATGGCAGGACTTAAAACTATAGTTGGTGGTGAGATAACATCATATACAGATATGATCAAGCTGGCTAGAAGCATGGCTACCAAAAGAATGGTTGATGAAGCAGAAAGTTTAGGAGCTGATGCCATTATTAATATTAGATATGGTTCATCTAGTGTTATGGGTGGGGCAGCTGAAATTATTGCTTATGGAACTGCAGTTAAATTAAAAAAATAAATTGCTATTTCTCTTAAAGTTTGTTATTATAAATAACGCTTTAGGAGATTTTTTTATGAATAATATAATAGAAAAGTTAAAAAATGGTGATTTCAGTAATTTAAAAATTAATTCTTGGTTTTTAAATTATGAATTTGATTATATTATGGCATTAGTTGAAGGATGTGATAAAGTAATCAATCGTGATGTTTTAAATTTAGTTGTTTTATATGCTAATTATTTATTAAATTGCTCTAATGAAAATATAAGTAAAGAAGATATAAAAGAGTTTTTAAATAAAAAGACGATTCATTTTAATATGTCTATTTCTGATGATGATTTAGTTATGACTTGGTCTAGTATAGTAAAAGAAAAATGTGAACAAATTTTAGAAAAAGCTATAATAGTTGGATTAAAACATCATGAATATTATGGGATTGTTTCAAGATTTAGTATGCATTCTAATGAAATGTTAAGAATTTTCTATTGTGCTAATGGTAATTTTTCAATATTTTTAAATGATCCATCAGAAAGAGTTCGAAAAGTATATCAAATAAGAGAAGAATTTATTTCAAAGTGGCAAACTATAAGTGAAGATGAAAAAGCTAATATAATATTCTTAGAAAGATCTCTTACTTTTGGTTCTATTGAAATATTTGAAGTTGGAGTACCATCTAGTGTTGATAAAGTTAATGTTATATTAAAAAGTTTATTATTTAATGAAGATTTAGCTTTAGAATTTGATTGGGATATTTTATATGCTATACAAGATAAAAGAATCTTGGCAAGTAAATTATATGAAATAATTAAAGAAAAAGAAATCTCTTTTAAAGAAGAAATGTTACCAGTAACATTTAAAGGGATTTTAAAACGTAAATGAATTGCTATTTATCATATTGTTTGTTATGATAGATATTACTTAAATTTGATGATGTTGGTGATATTATGAGTGTTGATGAAAAGATGAATGAAGAATTAGAAGAACTTAGTGATGAAGAATTATTAAAAGTTTATACTAGTGATGCAATGAAAATGTATATTCAAAGTATAAGTGTTTATCCTAAACTAAGTGTTCAAGAACAAAAAGAATTATTTATAAGTGGTCAAAAAGAAAAGTTAGTTAATTGCATGCTTAGATTAGTTGTTAGTATAGCTTCTAAATATCAATATAAAATTAATAATTTAGAAATGTTAGATATAGTTCAAGAGGGAAATATAGGATTACTTAGAGCAGTAGAAAGTTATAATCCTACATTAGGAGCTTTTACGACTTATGCCTATCCTTGGATCACGAGTTATATTATTAATGGTATCAAAAAGAAAGAAAAAGACATGCATAAACCTCTATATATTCAAGAGGCCATGCGAAAATATTTAAAATTGATAGAAAAAAATACTGCTAAAGGTAAAATATTAACTAAAGAAGAGATTATAAAATCTTTAGAAATAGATGAATTTATATATAAAAATTTAATGATTGCTTTATCACAAAATATTGTAAGTATTAATGAAAAGGTTAATCAATCTAAATTGTCAGAACTAGGAGATTATGTTGCTGATGAAAACGCTGTTAGTGAATCAGATATAATTAATAAAATTAGTAATTTTGAATTAATTGCTATCTGTAAAATAATTTTAAAACCTTCTTATTATTATGTTATTTACTATCGTTATCTAACTTTGGAAAGTAACCAAAAAACTTTAGAACAAATTGCTCAAGAATTTAAAGTAAAAAGACAAGCTATTGATAGTATTGAAAAAAAAACTTTGGAAAAAATAAAACCATATTTAGATAATTCTTTAAGTTATGATATATTAAAAAAATTTCAAAGAGATTTACATTGTGGAATTGATCAACTAAAATTAGGGCCTTTAGATTTAGATAGCGTTATAAAATACCTTTATATTAAAGATGATTTGACATCTCAAGAATTAAAATTATATGAGTTAGCAACTTTATCAAGTATTAAATATAAAGATGCTTATTATTTAGAAAAATTAAATATTAATTTAGAAGAATTAAGACATATTAAGGAATCTATTAAATATAAATTGCAAAAAAAGCTTAGAGATAAAGAAGCTTATTTAAATTTTAAAAATGCTTTAGTTAAAGAGCATAGTACTTTAATTTATAAATTAGTAAGTGATGTTGAAGGAGTTATATTAAGTGAAAATAATAAGACTAAAAAAGAAGAAGATGAGGTTACAAATTTTAATATAATTTTAACGAATTTAGCTAAAAACAATTATTATGATTTATTAATATTTTTAAGAACAGTTTTGACTCCCTTATGTTATTATATATATTATAATTTATTTTGTTTAAATAAAACTAAAGAAGAAATTTGCTTAGAATTACATTTTACTTCAACTAATTTATTTTATGATATGAATAATAGTAAAAAAGCAATTGCGCCATTTTTAAAAAATAATTGTCAAGGTTATGTGGATTTTATTAATAATTTAAAAAATTTGTATGGTTTTAATTATTATTTTTTAAAAACTGATCCAATAGATCCTAAAGATATTTTAACGTATTATTATTTAAAAGATGAATTAACGCCACCAGAAAAGAAAATTTTGGAATGGCAATTATTTAGTCCTTTTAATTATACTAAATTTGATTATGCTAAGTTATTAGGATATTCTTTAGAAGAAATTGAATGTTTGATAAAATCTTTAAATGAAAAAATGAATATTAAATTTAATAATCCTAGAGAATTTGAAAGATTTATGTATGAAAATTTAGAAAGTAAAAAAGGAATATTATATAGAAGTCTGCCCATTGATAAAGTGATTACAAGTTATGATGATATATTAAAAAAATATGAGTTATTAACTTTTGAGGAAATTTTAAATTTATTTTCTGAAATTAATTATCCTTTAACAGAAGAAGAAATAAACTTATTAGAACAATACTCAAATATTTCTTCAAAAGAAGAAATTAGTTTAGATAATAAAAAAAGAATTCTTACATTATTGCAAATGTTAGATTTAAAAGCACGTATAAAAAAATAAAATGGGTTTATAATATTAGAGTAGAGGTTTACTCTACGGATATAAGGCCTCATACGTGAGTGCCTTTTATAATTTGATAAAAAAGTATTGATAATCATACAATTGTTTGATATATTATTATTGTTTGATAATTGAAAATTTAAATAGAAGTTGGTGGTTATAATGGATAAAATAATTATTAGAGGAGCTAGAGAAAATAATTTAAAAAATGTTGATTTAGAACTTCCTAAAAATAAATTGATTGTTATGACAGGAGTTTCTGGCTCAGGCAAAAGTAGTTTAGCTTTTGATACTATTTATGCTGAGGGAGAAAGAAGATATGTTGAAAGTTTATCAGCATATGCTAGACAATTTATTGGAGGAGGAGAAAAACCTGATGTTGATTCAATTGAGGGATTATCGCCAAGTATTTCAATTGATCAAAAAACAACGAATAAAAATCCTCGTTCAACCGTGGGAACAATTACGGAATTATATGATTATTTTCGTCTTTTGTTTGCAAGAATTGGGATTCCTTATTGTCCAATTCATAAAATTCCTATTAAAAGTCAAAGTATTGAAGAAATGACTAATAAAGTCTTAACTTTTGATGAGGGAGTAAAAATAGAAATTTATGCTCCCGTTATAAGAGGAGAAAAAGGGACTCATAAAGATTTAATTGATGATTTAAGAAGTAAGGGATTTACAAAAATTAAAGTTAATGGTGTTATGTATAACGCGACTGATGAGATAACTTTAGAAAAAAATATTAAAGATGATATTTATGTTTTAATTGATAAATTACCTGTTTCTATTGAAGAGAGAAGTAGAATTTTTGAAGCGATTGAGACTAGTTGTAAAATGGCTAATGGTTTAGTTATTATAAGAGTTAACGAAGAAGATATATTAATGAGTGAAAATTATGCTTGTCCTTATTGTAATTTCTCCTTAAGTGAACTTGAACCTAGAATGTTTTCTTTTAATTCACCATATGGAGCTTGTGAAGAATGTAAAGGACTAGGTACGAAGCTTAAAATTAGTGAAGAATTATTAATACCTGATAAAAATAAAAGTATTAACAAAGGAGCAATTGTAGCCATTAATTTAGATAACAATATGTATATGAGTAGCCTTAAAACAGTAGCGGATCATTATAATATTGATTTAGATATTCCTGTTAAAGATATGCCTAAGAAAGATTTAGATATTATTTTATATGGAACGAA
>CANRLB010000065.1 GCA_947631365.1 uncultured Bacilli bacterium
AATCCCAATTAATATGGGATTTTACTTCTATAATTCATTTTTTTATTACCTTCGGGAATTTCTAATTTAATTCAATCGTTTATTTTTTATTGTTTATTTATCAATTATTTTACTTATAGCACTCATTATAGCTATTTTACCATAAGAGTATGTTAGTGAACCTTGTTGATAAGCAATAAAAGGTTTTCTTATAGGGCCATCACAAGATATTTCAATAGACGAACCTTGAGTAAATGAACCAGAAGCCATAATTATTTTATCATCATATCCTGGCATACTTGATGGCTCTACTTCGCTATTAGAATCTATTGCAGAAGCATTTTGAATTCCCTTACAATAATTAATTAAATCTTGGCTATTTCCAAAGAAAATATTTTGAACAATATCAGCTCTTTCGTCATTGTATTTTGGCTCGACTAAATAACCTAATTTATCTAAAATATAACTTGTTAAAACAGCTGTTTTAAGAGAACTTGCCACTACACAAGGAGCATGATATAAGCCCATTAATATTTCTCTATTCATCCCAAGACTGGGTCCAACTTCTTCAGCTTCGCCCGGCACATTTAATCTTTCCGCACAAAGATGAATTAATTTTTTCTTCCCAATAATATAACCACCATTACGAGCAATTCCGCCACCTAAATTTTTAATTAAAGAACCAACACAAAGATCTGCTCCTACTTCCATAGGACTTAATTTTTCTACCATTTCACAGTAACAATTATCAACCATGATAATTACATCTTGATCAATATCTTTAATAAATTTAATAACTTTTTGAAGTTTTTCAATATTTATACTCTTTCTTTCTGAATAACCTTTACTTCTTTGAATTTCTATTAATTTTATTTTTTTAGATTTTAAGACTTCTTTTATTTTATCATAATCAAAATCATCATTAATTAAATCTATTTGTTCATAATTAATATTAAATGATTTAAGAGAACTAGGATTATCTTTAATACCAATTACTTCATGTAAGGTATCATAAGGGAGGCCCGTTATACTAAGAATAGTATCAAAAGGTCTCAAAATAGCAAATAAAGCCACAGTTAAAGCATGAGAGCCAGAAATAAATTGACTTCTAACTAAAGATGCTTCTCCTCCTAAAACATCAGCAAAAATATTTTCTGTTTTATCTCTTCCAATATCTCCATAACCATAACCGGTTGTACTTTGAAAATCACTTTCAGCTAAATTAAATTTTTTAAAAGCCGCTAAAACTTTTAAACTAAAATATTCTTCATTTTCATCTATTTTTTTAAAAATATCTTTTAAATTTTTTTCAGCCTCAGTGACTAAATTAAAAACTTTTTCATTAATATTAAAACATTCTAAATCTTTATTCATTACTATCATCCATTCTAACTATACTACCACTTACATAATCATCATTAATCATTAATTCTATTATTTTTATTGCTACTTCTTCCTTAGTTAATAATTTCTTTTGCCCAATTCTTGCTAATTCTTGATTTAAAAATTCAGGATCCATTTCTTTTATACTTTCAGTATCTACCCAATTGGGAGCTAAAGAGCAAATTTTAAGGCTGGGAAATCTTAAAGCTAAAGTTTTAGTTAGATTATTTAAACCAGCTTTACTTGCGGCATAATCCATGCCATAAACATTATAAGTATCTATGGCATCTGTAGATGAAATATTAATAATTATCCCTCTATCCATTAACTTAGATGCATATTTACACATTAAAAATGTTCCTACTAAATTTACTTCTAAAACTTCCATAAATTCTTTTTTAGATTTATCATAAATATCATTATCAATCGCTAAGGCTGCACAATTTACTAAACAATCTAACTTACCATATTTTTCTTTAATAAACTTAAATAAATTTTTAATATCATTTTCTTTTCTTAAATCGCATTTAAGAATAGTAAAAGGAGCTTTAAATTTTGTTTTATTATAAACACCAATTACTTGGGCATGATAATTATACAAAATATTAGCTAAAGTATTTCCTATTCCTTTACTTGCTCCTGTTATTAAAAATACTTTATCACTTAAATCCATTTAATCACAACTTTCTTAAAATATTATATAATTATTTTATAATAGTTGCAATTATATCTCCACTAAAGAAAACAGTTAGAATAATTAATAAACATTCTAAATATTTTGAAGGCAAAATATTCATTAATTTTTCTATCAAAGGATTAATTAAATAAATTACTAATAATCCCCCAATTCCAAAACAAAAAGCACTTAAAAAACAAACTAAACCATCAATGTTTAAAAATAATCCGGTATAATCCCAAAGACGCATTTTTAATATTTTTAATAAAATTAAACCACTAGTATACTCTACTAAACCAGTTAAAAAGAAAGATAAAATAAAAATAACAAAGGGATAATTCTTATATTTATTTAAAATATTTAATATAACTGCTCCAGTTCCATATATAGGAAGCCAAGGGCCATTTAAAATACCATGGCTAAATATTTTATGAGTATGAAAATAATTTAAAATTAACTCATAAAAATAACCTAATATACTACATATATAAAATAAAACACTCAATTTTATTATTTTATCATTTTCCATAATCATCAACATTATTATGATTTAAATAATAGTTTATAATAATGGTAATATATGTTAAATAATATAAAGTATAAATTGCATTTTTTGGTAAATTATAATAATGGTGATAAATTATGAAAGAAAATTATAGTAAAGCTCCTGATATTTTAACTTGTAAAGACTTAGATTATTTAAAAGATATGTTTGGTTGGAATCATACTTATTATAAAGAAGCAATTAATAATTTAGATTATATTGAAGATAAAAGTGTCTTAGAGATGATTAATGAATGTGCTAAATTATTTAAAGAAAATATGGATTTAATTATTAAATTAGTAAAGGATGATCAAAATGGCAAATAAAAAAATAGCAAATCCTAAAAAAGAAGTACCAAGTGGAATACTTTTAAATGATCAAGATTATATGACAATTCTTTTAAGTAATTTAAAATGTTTAACTAAAAATATGGCTATAAGTTTAACAGAATGTTCTAATAGTAATTTATATAAAGAATATAAAGCTATGTTTGATAATATTATTAAACATCAAAGAGCGGCTTATGAATTAATGTTTAAATTTGGTTGGTATACATTAGAACAAGCCGAAGGAAAGAAAATAGAAACATTAGAAAGCGATTTAAAAAAAGATCTTAACTCTCTAAATTAAGATCTTTTTACTTGCAATTATAATTTAGTGCTTCTACCTTGAACTTCCATAAATTCATCTAAATTAGTTTCTATTAAACCTTTTTGCATAGCATATGCCTTTACAAAAAGAATTGCTGTTTCACTATCAAAAATACCTTCTAGATTATTAAAATCATCTAAATTATCAACAACCACTTTTAATATACTATTTAATATTAAATTATCTTCAACTATTTCATAAAGTAAATAATGTTTAAAATAATTTTTATTTTGATCAATAAAATCGGCTAATTTTATTAATTCATCTAAAGCTTCTTCATATTCAGTTACTTCTACTAAATTATTATTTATATAAGCACTTAATAATTTAAAATCGGCATTGGGCATATTAGTATCTTATTTCCTCCAAAAGACTATTTATTTCATCACTAACGTCATTAGTACCTTTAATAACAATTAAAGTATTTTTTACTCTAGAAAAGACAAGATATTCTTTTTCAGAAACAGAAACTATTTTACTAAATACTGCACCAGTTGTTTCTTGATTTTTAGCTTCTGATGTAATAAAATTAGAAATATTTTCTTTAAAATTTTGATAAGCTTTTTTAGCATCTGTTTCATCTTTAAATTCATAATATTCTATATCATAAGTTGAATCTTCTTTACTAGCTGCATAATAAGTAGTTGAATTATAATCATCATCTTTATTACTTGTTATAGTATATCCTAAATCTTCAAAATGACTTTTAAATTCTTTAGCATCAACTAAATTATAAAATATACAACCTGTTGTAATAACACAAACTAATATAATTCCTATTATTCCTATAATAATACTATGCTTTTTCATTATAATCTCCTTTATGTTTTTCTAGAAATTCTACCATTACTTTATCATATTCTTCTCGCGCATCTAATTTTGTAATAGCTTCTTTATTATCATGAATCCAAACTTTTCTTATTGTATACTCATTATTATCTTGAGCAAAAATTAAATATTTATTACCCTCACATGTAATAGTATCAATAATATAATATTCTTTACCATCTTCTAAAACCATTTTATATAAGTCCATTATTTGCCTCTTTCTTTAGAATCTATATTAGATGCATCTAAATTTTCATTAGCTAAACGTTCTTGTAAATTAGGTAATTGTTCTATACCTAAATCTTCTAGTAATTTTTTCATTTTATTTATAAACGCTAAAATAATTTTTTTATCATCTTCTTCTAAACCATCATAACCATTTAATTTATATTTTTGAACTATATTATAAATTTTTTGATACTCACTACTATTTTCTTCAAATAATCCTCTAGCTACACTAATTTTTAGAGCATACTCTAAGAAATTAGAACATTCTGATATGTTTTCTTGAAGAGGGCTTGCAGATGCAATAACATTTATTCTTAAATGATTAAATACTTCATCCATATTTTTTAAACGATTATAATCCATATTAAAATAAGCACTTAAAATACATAAATCAAATATATCAGGATCATCACTAGCAACTTTTAAAATATCTAATGCTATATTTGGTAAATTATAAACTACATAGTTATCTCTATTATAAGTATTTTGAGCAATAATATTTCTTTTATTTAAATAATCATCTGACCCTTCTTTAGACGCTAACATACCTATATATTCTGAGACATCTAAATTCGTTTCTTTTGATTTACTAATAAATGTAGCACAACTAATAATAGTGGCTCCAGCTAAAGTACCTAATAATAAACGTTTTAAAAATAAAGGACTTACTTTTTCTTTTTTAGGTTTAATAGGTAAATATACTTGTTCTTTCTCTCTTTCTTGGATGGCTCTAGAAGCGGCTTCTTCAGCTTTAATAATAATATCAATATCAAAATTGGCCTTACCATTTAAAATTTCTTCATCTGTAAACTTTCTTACATTTTTTAAATTATTAGCATATCTAATTAATTTATCAGTTGTAAAAAGATAAGGACTTCTCTTTTGAATGTATTTAATAACATCATAATTACTTATTAAATCCCAAACCATTTCATCTGTAAGAGGTTTTTTATTTGTCATTATATAATCACCAACTATTATAACTATAACCATTTATATAAATTAAGTCAATTTAGTATCTATGTCATTGACATTTTTTTACTTATTCTTATAATTTATGAATTTATAACATATGTTACATCATATCCATAAAAAGAAAGAATTCTCACAGCTTTTTTAGCATTATGTCCTTTATCACACATTATATAATATTTTTTATTCTTATCTAATAAAATATTATGATTCATTAATAATTTATCATAATAAATATTTATACTATAAGGATTATGTTTTTCTTTATAACTAATAGGATGCTTAACATCAATTAAAATACCCATATTAGGGTTAAATTCATTTTCATAGATAGTTTTCAATTATACCACCATTATATTTTATGAATTTTTAATTTTATCAAATAATTAGTTAAACCAAAATCGAGTAGAGAGAAATAATTAAATTATTTCGTCCCTCTCACACCACCGTACGTACCGTTCGGTATACGGCGGTTC